>JBAYGS010000004.1 GCA_041666545.1 Candidatus Paceibacterota bacterium
AATTTACCATTTTCGCAAAGCTCTCAAAACTTTTTTACCGTACTACAATTCAGAGAGAACCCACATGGGAATCAGTTACCAAACACCTCTGGAGGTGTTGCGAAGGTCTTGATTAGTTAACGGGAGAAAGGCCCCGGCCGAGGCGGCCTCGGCCGGGGCCAAATCTTTGCCTTTTATCCACTTCCGTGACTTATCTTCTAGATAGTGCACATTCCGCTTGACTCTCAAATAGCCTCGTGTATACTACTGTCTACAAATGTATACATCAGCTAACTCACTTAAAACCAAGCGGAAATCATAAGACCGGTCGTTATCCTGTTGTCTTATAAACTCCGCCCCCAAGCGGATTTTTTAGTGAAATTCTTGATCAGGCAAATTTTTTGAAGAATCAAAAAATTTGCCGGGTCCGGAAAGAAAATCATTCAGAGCGACAGTCACTTTGACAACCGAATCCTGCCGTAATGCTCGTCGCGATGGCGCGACGGGGGTCTTTATTGCATTTACAGGCAGTGTTGGTCGAGCCGAGCAGGTTCGGCCAACTAAACATGCATTTAATTTAAGTTATGTTAATTGCATGGGAGAAACAGGTAAGTACGTTTTGTAAAGCAAAACGTTGTAAGTAATAATATGTGGTTTTTACATTTCCTAATGGGAATGTAAGAGCATATGGTGGATGCCTTGACTCTTAAGAGGCGATGAAGGACGTAGCGTAGCTGCGATAAGCTTCGGGGAGGTGCCTAGCAACCTTTGATCCGGAGATTTCCGAATGGGGAAACCCACTGACTTTTTAGTCAGTACCTAATCACTAGATGGTTAGGTGCGCACCCTGGGAAGTAAAACATTTCAGTACCAGGTGGAAAAGAGAACAATAGTTATTGCGTGAGTAGCGGCGAGCGAAAGCGTAAGAGCCCAAACCTGGCCTCATCACACTCGGTGTGATGCAGAATAACCAAATCACAAGAAACAATAACCAAACAATAATCAATAACCAAAGTCCAAATGTTAAAAATTTGGAATTTGGGATTTGTTTGGAGCTTGTCTCTTGGTTATTGGGATTTCTGCATCGCGCTTGGCGTGATGCGGCTGGGGGTTGTAAGGTGACAACATCGGTTTTATATCGAGAAAAGTTACAAAAGAGTTTGTTAATGGAGGTATCTGGAAAGATACACCCTAGAGGGTAATAGTCCCGTACATGAAAATAAACTCTCTTTTTTGTTGTCATTCTTGAGTACCTCAAGACACGAATAGCTTGAGGGAATCTGCCGGAACTAACCGGTAAGGCTAAATACTCTAAGAGATCGATAGTGAACTAGTACCGTGAGGGAAAGGTGAAAAGCAGCCCGGCGAGGGCGGTGAAATAGACCTGAAACCATATGCTTACAAGGAGTCGGAGCGGGCACATCACATGGAATGTGAAGTGCGAGTTTAAAAGTTGAAAGTTATAAAGTTTTAAAGTAAAAGAATAAAATTCTCTGCTTGATAGACTTGATAACTTGATGAACTTTTTACTGCATCATCGCGTTTCGCGTGATGTGTCCGTCACGGCGTGCCTATTGAAGAATGAGCCAACGAGTTAATGTATTCGGCCCGGCTAAGCCTGAAGAGGGTGGAGCCATAGGGAAACCGAGTGCGAACAGCGCGTTCGTCGAATACATTAGACCCGAAGCCAAGTGAGCTTACTATGAGCAGGGTGAACGCCTCCGAAAGGAGGCGGGAGGCCCGAACCGGTGAGCCGTTCAACACTCTCGGATGACTTGTGGTAAGAAGTGAAAAGCTAATCGAACTTGGTAATAGCTGGTTCTCTCCGAAATAGCTTTAGGGTTAGCGTCGCGTGTTCCTCACGGGGGTAGAGCACTGGATGGTCTCGACAGGTCGAAAGATCGCGAGACCAACCAAACTCCGAATACCGTGAGTCAAAAATGCGGCAGTTAGACCGTGGGGGCTAAGCTCCATTGGTCAAAAGGGAAACAGCCCGGATCCCCATTTAAGGTCCCAAAATCTATGTTCAGTGCACTTAAGGTGGTGAAATTTCTCTGACAGTGAGGAGGTTGGCTTAGAAGCAGCCATCCTTTAAAGAAAGCGTAACAGCTCACTCACTAAGAGATTTCGCGCCGCAGATTACCGGGGCTTAAACATAGTACCGAAACTGGGAACTATTACTGCTTAGGTAGTAATATTGGTAGGAGAGTTTTCGCATCTGCTGTGAAGGTGAAGGCGCGAGCCACACTGGAGCGTTGCGAAGTAAGAATGTTGGCACAAGTAACCACAATTCCGCTGAAAACGCGGAACGCCGAAAGATCAAGGTTTCCTTGGCGATGACAATCAGCCAAGGGTTAGTCGGGCCTAAGGGAATGGCGAAAGCCGAACCCGATGGACACACGGTTAATATTCCGTGACCCGTCTATTGTTCGATGAAGGGACGGGGGAAATTAATAAGAGCGCTTTATTGGATTAGCGTGTCTCGCGATTAGAGGTGTCTTCCAGGAAAATCCGGAGGGCTGATTAAATTCAAACTTCGAGCGTTGGACAAATTTTTCTGCTTCGGCAGAGGAAAATTTTTATGACGAGCCCCTCGAGAAAATCTTCTAAGATTAATAGTAGACGGTCCGTACCGCAAACCGACACAGGTGATCAGGGCGAGTAGCCCAAGGCGAACGAGTGAGAGGTCTCCAAGGAACTCGGCAAAAAAGCAGCCGTAACTTCGGAATAAGGCTTGCCCCCATCACATGGAATGTGAAGTTGAATAACCAAGCTCCAAGATACAATAATCAAACAATACTCAATGACCAAAATTTCAATAATCAAACTCGGCTTGCCGAAGTTGGTGATTGAAAAATTGATGCTTGTGATTTGTTTGGAATTTGTTTCTTGGTTATTGGAATTTTCATCATCGCGTTTCGCGTGATGGGGGCCGCAGCTAAAGTATCTCTGGCAACTGTTTATCAAAAACACAGCTCCCTGCGAACTCGCAAGAGGATGTATAGGGGGTGACACTTGACCAATGCCCGAAGGTCAAACAATGGCGGTGGGCACATCACACTCTGTGTGATGTGAGATTTCGATATATCGATATGTCGATATTTCACATCGCGCGAAGCGTGATGTGCCTGCTGACTGTTGTAAGCCCGGGTGAATGTCGGCCGTAACTATAACGGTCCTAAGGTAGCGCAATTCCTTGTCAGGTAAGTTCTGACGCGTTGAATAGTGTAATGACTGGAGAACTGTCTCGGAGACTTGCTCGGTGAAAATACAATACCGGTGAAGATGCCGGTTACCTGCAGTTAGACGAAAAGACCCCAGAAGCTTTACTACAACTTGGTATTGGCTATACGTTTTTGATGCGTAGCGTAGATGGTAGGATTTGAAGCAGTGCTTTCGGGCGTTGTGGATCCGTCGATGAAACACCATTCTTTAAAAGTGTATATTCTAACCTGTTCGGAAAAAACGAACGGAGACAGTATCTGGTGGGTAGTTTTAGTGGGGCGCTATCCTCCTAAAAAGTAACGGAGGAGCCTATTAAGGTCAGCTAGGTGCGAATGGAAACCGTACCGATAGTGTATTGGCAAATGCTGGCTTGACTGTGAGACGTCAGTGTCAAACAGGCACGAAAGTGGAGCAAAGTGAACCGACGGTCCGCGTTAGATGCGGCCGGAGATTATCTGATAAAAGCTACTCTGGGGATAACAGGCTAGTTCCGCCTAAGAGTTCATATCGACGGCGGAGTTCGGCACCTCGATGTCGGCTCAACTTATCCCGGGGCTGGAGAAGGTCCCAAGGGTATGGCTGTTCGCCATTTAAAAAGTTACGCGAGCTGGGTTCAGACCGTACAGAAGTTATAAAGTTATAAGGTTATAAAGTTTTGAAGTATGACCGAATGCAAGAGTATTTTGAATTTACTTGATAGACTTGATAACTTGATGAACTTTTGACTATTGTGCAGTCTGAATCCTATTGAGAGTATTTAAAATTTTTCGTTTATAAAATTCCGTTTAAAAATCCAATTAATTTTGGTCGGGCATTTTTATGATGCCTGAAACGGATTGAAAAGATAGAATAACAACCATATCGTGGCGGTCTCGGGTAGATTCAAGAGATAAGATTTAAGATTCAAGAATTATTCCTGAATCAAGAATCATGAATCATGAATCAAGATTCTACTCGAGAAGAAGTCGATTTATATCGGTGGATTCCAATAATATGGAGAATACCGAGGGAAGCCTAATGTGTGCGGCAGCTCGCTAAGAAGCGACTGCACTTGGATTTTTTGGAGCGGAGTACCGCTAAAAAAATCTCGGCGCCCGTAGAGACTAAACATCGACTACCAAGTAGATTCAAGAGATTAAGATTTAAGATTCAAGAATTATTCCTGAATCAAGAATCCTGAATCCAGATTCTATTAGGTAATGCTATAGTCCGATCCCGGAAGTAATTCCGGCGTTAGAAGCATTTTGTATTTAGGTCTATTCTTGAATCATAATTCATGAATCCTGAATCAATCTTCTGGCTACCATTGCGCGAGACAGGTTGGTCTCCTATCTACTGCAGGCGTTGATTCTTGAGGGGATTTGTTTTTAGTACGAGAGGACCGAAATGAACGAACCTCTGGTGTGTCTGCTGTCCTGCCAAGGGCATCGCAGAGTAGCTATGTTCGGAATGGATAACCTCTGAAAGCATCTAAGAGGGAAGCCAACCCCAAGATTAGGAATCGTTTGAGGGCCCTGGGAGATGACCAGGTGATAGGCACTAGGTGTACGGCGAGTAATCGCTTGAGCCGAGGTGTACTAATTGCCCGATCCTATTAGGAAATGTGAATGCCATATTACTATCTTCAGATTTTGACGATAGAACTTATTTTACTTGTTTTAAAAGACCCCGTTTTGAAGGCTTTGTTTTGGTGACTTGACGCAGCGGTCACACCTCTTCCCATTCCGAACAGAGCAGTTAAGCGCTGTAGTGCCGATGATAGTCCTTTACTGGGCAAAAGTAGGTAGTCGCCAGAACAAAGCCTTCAAAATCTCAAAAACCGTCCACTGGGGCGGTTTTTGGTCGTGTGTGCTATAATGACTGCATTATAAATTATTAGTACCCGTAAATTATCGACGGGGAAGTTAATCAATTATGGGCTTACTTGACGAGATGGAGGCGGCTGAAGCGTATAAAAAATAAAGGACACCTACTTGGGAAGCAGAGTATTTTTCTAAGCTAAAAGAGATGCTCGAAAAACTGGAACAGTCGCCAGCGGTTCAGGCCTTTAAAGTGTTTGAGGGGATATCCTCAGAAGCGAGAGTACATGCCGACGACAAACTCAATGTGATGGATGTGGCAACAAATCTTAAGACGACCCTATACGGCTCGAATTTTGAGAAAATTCAGGGGCATCCAGATGTTGCCTTGTATTTAGCTGTTAAGGAAAACCTGAAAATAAACGATAAATTACAATAATCAAGGAACTGAACTAATTATGTCAGAAAGAGAACCAAATCAAGAAAATCCTTTTGAGAGTGCACAGGCTGCGATAGTCGAATTACAAAAGCTTATAGATTCTTTTGAAGCGATGACCCTAAAAAGTCAGAAGGTAGAAGGCGATATTAAGAATGTACCCACCTTTCTGTTCATTGAATTTGCCAACAGACAAATGCAGGTTTTGAAAGAGTCGCTTGCCAAAATCGGATATAGGTAAAATCAGATTTTGTTAGAAGCGGTGCACCAATTATCCATGAAGGCTGATTTAATGACCTATTTCTAACGGGGTGTTATAATCTTCTCATGTCTTGGTCATCTAGGAGGCAAGTGGCCTATCTTTCGGTTTTAATTTTGGCGATTGCCATAATTGTCGGCGTGCCGGTGTTTTTTGCAAGCTATGATTCGGCTAGCTGTACCGATGGTAAACAAAATGGTGATGAGCTCGGAATCGATTGTGGCGGTTCTTGCCGGCAACTTTGTGATTTTCAGCGCCCGACACCGGCCGTGCTCTGGTCGCGTATTGACCGGGTCGTTTCCGGTATTTATAACGCGGTCGCTTATGTTGAAAATACCAATCTTGATGTTGGTGTCCAACAGATTTCTTACAGCTTCCGTCTGTATGATGCCAATGGGATTTTGGTCTCGGAGCGTCGTGGTATCACCTCGATTCCGCCAAACAAAGCCTTTGCAATTTTTGAAGGCGGGATTGATACCGGTGAACGCACTCCGGTTCGGGTCAATTTTGAATTTACCTCACCCTTCGTTTGGCAACCAGCGACCAATTTGGCAACTGGTATTCGGATTTCCGGCAAACAACTGACTGAAAAATCTGGTTTGCCACGCGTGGAGGCTACGGCCGAGAATACTTCTTTGGCGGCTATTTCGAATTTGGAGTTGGTGGCCTTAATCTATGATGCCTCTGACAATATTGTTGCTTTTTCGAGGACAAAGGTAGATTTTTTGGATAAAGGTACTTCGGCCCCGGTCGTCTTTACCTGGCCGGAAAAATTCTCGGCCTCGGTTTCAAAAGTTGAGATTCTGGTTAGGACAGTTGGTCTCTGACTTGTATGAAGTTTTTTGAATCTCTGATTTACGGCGGCGGTCTCTCGCGGATAATATCTAAACCCAACATCGATTGGTGGCTTTTGGGTGCGGTTGTTCCGCTTTTGGCAGCCGGCTTAACAACGATGAATTCATTTACCGGTGAGGGTAAATTTTTCGAGCACCAGCTGGTCTGGATCGGTCTGGCTTTTTTGGTAATGTTTTTTTTGGCCTTTAATGATTTTCGGTTTTTACGCCGAACCTCGGTTATTGTCACCTTATTTATCGGGATAGTTTTTTTACTTCTTGCCTTATTTGCGGTCGGCAGTACTTTTAAAGGCGCGCAAAGCTGGTTTGATATCGGTGGTTTTTCTTTTCAGCCGTCTGATTTGGCCAAACTAGTTTTAATTTTACTTCTGGCTAAGTACTTTTCGCGCCGACATATCGAAATCGCTAACATCAGGCATATTTTGGTCTCCGGATTTTACGCCATGGTTTTGTTCCTGTTGGTTCTGTTTCAGCCGGACTTTGGCGGGGCAATCGTGATTTTCTTAATCTGGCTTGGTATGGTTTTGGTCTCCGGGATTTCCAAAAAACATTTAGCTCTAGTTTTTGTGATTGGAGCGATTGCCTTCGGCGGTCTCTGGACCTCGGTTTTTAAGGAGTATCAGAAGCAACGGATTTTGACTTTTATCCATCCTCTCACTGACATTCAAGGGGCGGGCTATAACGCATATCAGTCGACAATTGCCGTTGGTTCGGGTGGCCTGCTAGGGAAGGGTATCGGCTATGGCACGCAGTCAAAATTAAAATTTTTACCGGAATATCAGACAGACTTTATTTTCGCGGCTTTTGCGGAGGAGTGGGGATTTGTCGGGGTTGTGTTGCTATTGATTTTATTCGGGATTGTCATTTGGCGCGTCTTAGCTAACGCGATTCGAGGCGCGACAAATTTTGAGGTGCTTTATTGTGTTGGCGTGGCGATTCTTTTTACGAGTCATTTTATCATTCATGTCGGCATGAATATAGGCCTCTTGCCGGTCACGGGGCTTACAATGCCATTTTTAAGCTATGGCGGGACACACTTGGTTATTGAGTTTACGGCCCTAGGAATTCTTTTTGGGATGAGACGCTATCAAAGAGCTTCGCATAAAGATGAAATCAAAAATGAGTTTATCGGCCCTAATTAACGGGTAAATTAGCTGTATAAGGCATAGGTTTCGCGAAGCATTTTTCTAAGTGTGAAAGTTTTGGTGACTTTAGTCTTCAGAGCTTGGGCCATTTTCTTGGCATTTTCCGGCTTGTTGAAAAAATAATTTATTGCTTTGGCGATTTCTTTGGGGTGCCTAGCTTGGATCAAGATTCCGGATTTCATATCGTCAATAATTTCTGTGAGCCCACCGACCGAGGTTGCCACGGTCGGCAACTCGGCGGCCCCGGCCTCGAGGATGACATAAGGCAGACCCTCTTTGATTGAAGATAAAAGAAAGACGTCGAAAGCTTTAAGTAGGCTAGAGGCATCGGCCTTTCGGCCGGCCAAAAAGATTGATGACTGTAAGCCGAACAATTCAATCTTTTTCTCCAAATTTGCTCTTTCTTCGCCTTCGCCGATTATTACGAGTTTGGCATTTTGCTTATCAGTCAAAACCTCGGGCCAGGCTTCAATGGCGAAGTCTAGACCTTTGTTTTTGTGAAGCTCTGCGACAGTGCCAATCCAAGGCGCCTCCTGGTCGATGGTCAACTGGTTGCTTATAATTTGCCTAGCTTCGGCCCGATTTTTGAAGGCAATCTCTGGCTCGAGGCCGTTGTAGATACGGACGATTTTTTTCTGAACCAAAAGAAAATTTTTAACTTGTCGGCGTTCTCGGTCGGAGATGACAATGGTCTGATGGGCCAGAACGATGGTTAACCAAGAGAAAAGCCGGATTAAATATTTTTGAATGGCCGGACGGTCTTCATTAAAAGGCCAGCCATGGGCGGTGTAGAGAATCTTAGAAGTGGGTAGTGGGTAGTGGGTAGTGGGTAGCGAGTTATGTAGGAGAACAAATAAATTATAAAGACGAGCTGTGAGGGCGCCGAGACCGCCGGCTTTTGGGCTGTGCAAGTGAATGATGTCCGGTTTCTCGCTGTGGATCAGTCGCCAGAATGTTATAAATGATAGGGCGTCTTGAGTTGTACTTATGTCTCGAGAAAGTGAGTCGACAGAGATTGAGCGAATCCCGGTTTCCTTCAGTTTGTCATGCAGTGGGCCACTGCCACCGGCGGCCACAACAGCTTCGAATTTAGTTTTAGGCAAATTGGTGGCTAAATCGAAAACATGCCTTTGGGCGCCACCCCAATTGCTTTTGGTAATGAAGTAAAGAATTTTCTTTTTAACCATAGTCATTGATTAATTATAGCGCAGAACCCAAAACCCGGGGCATAAAGCATGGTGCGCAAAGCTTCAAAGAATTGGCGGTGAAAATCCTGTTGCTTTTTGGGGGAAAATTTGTATAATAATTTAATTATCATATGCGAATCTTTAATAAGCGCGAACCGCTAATTTTATTTCTGGGTGACTTGGTAGCTTTTGCGCTAGCTCTTTGGTTTACTCTTTTTTTGCGTTACGGCTCGTCTTTGGACGCGGTACGTTTGTCTGACCACTTTCAGGCTTTTTCCATAATTTTTTTGATTTGGACTTTGGCATTTTATATTGCCGGTCTCTATGGTAAGCAAACTCTGGTCTTTAAAAACCGCCTGCCGAGTAGAATTTTAAAGGCCCAAATTGTAAACAGTTTCTTGGCAATCGCTTTTTTCTATCTAGTCCCGTCTTTTGGTATAACACCAAAAACCAACTTGTTTATTCAGCTGTCCCTTTCTTTCTTTTTGGTTTTGATTTGGCGTCTGTACGGTGGAGGTTTTCGGGAGTCCAAAGAGAAACAGTCGGCAATTTTAATCGGGGAAGGGGAAGAGATGAAAGAGTTGGCCGATGAAATCAACCATAACAATCGTTATGCGGTTGGCTTCGATTCGGTTTTAGATTTGAGTCAAATCTCCGGGGCAGAAGCCGTCTCAAACATCGACCGCCAGCTCAAAGATGGCAGGATCAGTTTGGTTGTTGCCGACTTAAGCCATGAGAAAATTCAGCCAATTTTACCGGAGTTTTATAAATTGTTGTTTTCTCGGGTCAAGTTTCTTGATGCTGGTAAGCTCTACGAAGAAATCTTTGATCGGGTGCCACTATCGCTCATCCGCTATGGCTGGCTATTGCAGAATGTTTCAAATTCACCCAAGAAAACTTACGATAGTCTAAAACGCCTGATGGACTTAATCTTGGGAGTTATCGGGGGTCTAGTTTCTTTGGTTTTTTACCCATTCGTCTATCTGGCGATTAAACTTGATGACGGTGGCCCAGTCTTTATTTCACAGGAGCGAATCGGTCAGAATAATAAAATTTTTAAGATTTTGAAATTCCGAACTATGACCAAAGATGATGCCGGCTATGCTGTTGCCAAACAAACCAATCGGACCACTCGGGTTGGTGGTTTCTTGAGGCGGACAAGAATTGATGAATTGCCTCAACTTTGGAATGTTTTGCGTGGCGACCTGTCATTAATTGGCCCACGGCCGGAGTTGCCAATTTTGGCTTCGGCTTACGACAAAGATATTTCTTATTACCGGGCCAGACATCTGATCAAGCCGGGCCTTTCTGGCTGGGCCCAATTGAATCAGCAAAATCCTCCAAAACGGGATTTGAATTTTAACGATACCAAAGTGAAATTGTCCTACGACTTATTTTACCTGAAGAATCGTTCACTCTTTCTGGATATCAAGATTGCCCTAAGAACGATTGCTGACCTGCTTTCAAGAAGTGGGCTGTAGACCAAGCTGATAATAAGTAATTAGATTGACAACATTTTTCTTGGGTGTAGTCTTTCAATAGAATAGAAAGACTGATTTATGGAAATAATAGTACCTCTGGTCATTGTTGTTTTGTTGTTTGTGGCGCCAGAAATTGTCGGGGTGATGATTACGCTAGGTGTCTCGGTTGTTGCTCTCATGTGTTGGGTTCTCGTGCTACCTTTTGCGGGAGTCTATCGACTCTGGTTGTATTGTCGTCGCTGGTACTCGTCAATCAGGGGAACTAAAGTTATCTGTCAGAAGGTAAAATAGGTCGCTTTGCTAGCCTGAGAGGCTAGCTTTTTAAATTGTAAAAAGATTTGCAGTTTTAAATCAAATCGGCTAAGATACGCCCTATGTTAAAACATCGGATTTGGGCCGTTATTCTATTAGTCACAGCCGTTTTAATCGGTTATTTTGTCTATTCGTCTCAAGTTAAGTCAGACTCGAACTTTCCTTTTAAATTAGGCCTGGATCTTTCGGGTGGCACCCATTTGGTCTATGAAGCCGATGTTTCCTCGCTGGCAGCTTCTGATGTCGACAGCTCAATGAATACCTTAAGAGATGTCATCGAGCGCCGTGTCAATGTTTTTGGTGTTTCAGAGCCGATTGTTCAGGTTGAAAATGGTAATGTTTTCGGCTCGATTAAAAGTCGCTTGATTGTGGAATTGCCAGGCGTTACTAATGTTAATGATGCTGTGGCGGCAATCGGCCAAACTCCAATTTTGGAATTTCGCCTCGTCGCGGCGGGAGTTAAAAATCTGAATGAAGTCAAGGACAAGCCGATGGATCAAGTTTTTATTCCAACAGGCCTCACCGGTCGACTTTTGGAGCATTCGCAACTGGAATTTGATCAGCAAACCGGTGAGGGAATTGTCGTCTTGTCTTTCAATAAAGAGGGCGGTGATTTGTTTGAAAAAATTACCAAAGAAAATGTTGGTCGCAGTTTGGCGATTTTCCTCGATGGTGATTTGAAATCGACGCCAGTTATCCGTGAAGTTATTGCCGGTGGTAAAGCTACCATTTCCGGCGGTTTTACTGGTCAGACCGGTCTTACTGAAGCTCGGGACTTGGTGAGAAATTTAAATCTCGGTGCTTTACCGGTCCCAATTAAACTGGTTTCGACTCAAACTATCGGCGCTACTCTGGGTGAGGCGGCTGTTGACGCGAGCGTGAAGGCCGGCATCTTGGCTTTTATAATTGTCGCGCTTTTCTTAATCATTTGGTACCGCTTGCCTGGCCTGATTGCCGTCATCTCGCTTGCAGTTTATGTAGCTTTGAACTTGGCGATTTTTAAATTAATCCCGGTGACTTTGACGGCCGCGGGCATTGCCGGCTTCATTCTATCCATCGGTATGGCGGTGGATGCTAATATTTTGATTTTCGAACGAATGAAGGAAGAACTCAAGCGTGGCCGAGTCCTTTCCGATGCTGTCTATGAGGGCTTCGCCAGAGCTTGGCTATCGATTCGTGATTCCAACCTTTCAAGTATCATCACTGCCGTTATTCTTTACTCCTTTGCCTCGACGGCTCTGGTCAAAGGTTTTGCGCTGGTATTCTTTATCGGGGTGATTGTCAGTATGTTTACCGCGATTACGGTTTCTCGAACTTTGCTTTTGTCGATTATGCCTAAAGTCGGAGGCAAAATTTCCCATTTCCTTTTTGGCAATGGCCTGAATTAATCTCGATTAAAATCTATTATGAAAATCGTTAAATACAGAAAAATATTCTACATCATCTCCGGCATTCTGGTTTTGGCCTCAATCGCTTCAATTTCAATCTGGGGCCTAAATTTAGGAATCGATTTCAAAGGGGGTTCTCTTCTGGAGATTTCTTATACCGGCACTCGACCAGAGATCGGCGTTATCAAAGATGCCTTGAAAAATCTGAATCTTGGGGATTTCTCGGTGCGAACTACCAGAGATACCGGCTACATTGTACGAGCTAGGGAGATTTCTCAACCAGAAAAGGTCCAAGTCTTAAACGCGCTCGCTATTGGTGGTCAGAAGATTACCGAGGAGCGTTTCGACTCGATTGGTCCGGTTTTGGGTAAAGAGGCGGCCAGCAAATCTGTCACCTCAATTATTTTGGTGATGTTGGCTATTGTCTTGTTCATCACCTTCGCTTTTCGAAAAGTTTCCGAGCCGGTTTCATCTTGGAAGTATGGCTTGGTGGCGGTCTTGGCCTTGGTCCACGATGTTTTAATCCCGACCGGAGTTTTCGCCATCCTTGGACATTTCAAGGGAGTAGAAGTTGACACTCTGTTCGTGACAGCAATCTTGGTGGTCTTAGGCTTTTCGGTTCACGACACGATTGTCGTGTTTGATCGAGTTAGAGAAAATTTGCGTCGACTGAAAGAATCAAATGGCCGAAAAGATTTTGAAACTGTAGTGGGGGAGAGTGTCAGTCAAACTTTTACCCGCTCAATCAATACCTCGCTTACTACTCTTTTGGCTCTAATTGTCCTTTATTTTGTCGGTGGGGAAGCCACCAAGCTGTTCTCTTTGGCCCTAATTATCGGCGTTGTGGTTGGTACCTATTCTTCAATTTTCATCGGTTCGCCTCTCTTGGTTACCTTGGAAAGGTTGAAAAACCGCAGAAAATAGGGATAGTATTTAAATCCTTGACTCCAAAATGTCCCCGTGTATAATAGACCCCACGCTCTAAGTAGGGCGGGGGTCTTTGACAATTTGAAGTAATAAGAAGATATGAGAATCGCCCAAGTAAAGTCTTGGGCTAATGCAAGTCTCATAATGTAATTTTAAAGTGATTGCTAGGATAGATGAACAATTTAACTTTTAGCAGGTTAAGTAGAAACATTCTTTGTTTTGTTCCGTTCTAAACTTAAAAAAATTAATCAAAACTTTCGCAAGAGAGTTTTTCTAATTTTTATTAAGAGTTTGATCCTAGCTCAGGATGAACGCTGGCGGCGTGGATAAGGCATGCAAGTCTAGGGGGTCCGGCACTTTGCGCGGAAGTGGCAAAGCGAATGACCAATAACCAAGAGACAAATTCCAAACTAGAGAGTGTTTGGTTATTGTTTATTGGAATTTGGAATTTCACTTTGTTTGCTTATGAGCAAAGTGCTGGATCACCGGCAGACGAGGTAGTAATAAATAGGTACGAACCTTCGAGTCAAGAATAGTCCGTCGAAAGACGGGGTAATCCTTGATAGTCCCTTCGGGGTAAAGATTTATCGCTCGATGATCGGCCTATTCAGTATCAGCTAGTTGGTAGGGTAATGGCCTACCAAGGCAATGACGCTTAGGGGGGGTGAGAGCCTGTTCCCCACCGATGGAACTGAGATACGGTCCATACACCTACGGGTGGCCGCAGCCGAGAATATTCGACAATGGGCGAAAGCTTGATCGAGCGACGCCGCGTGATTGATGAAGTCCTTCGGGACGTAAAGATCTTTTATGAGGGAGGAAGTTTATTGACGTTACCTCATGAATAAGGGGTTGCTAAACTCGTGCCAGCAGCAGCGGTAATACGAGTGCCCCAAGCGTTATCCGGAATCACTGGGCGTAAAGGGTGTGTAGGCGGTAGTGTTAGTCTTGTGTCAAATTCTTCGGCTTAACCGGGGTACGCACGGGAAACGGCACTGCTAGAGGATGCGAGGGGTCTCTGGAACTCATGGTGTAGCGGTGAAATGCGTTGATATCATGGGGAACACCAAAAGCGAAGGCAAGAGACTGGAGCACTCCTGACGCTGAAACACGAAAGCGTGGGTAGCGAATGGGATTAGATAAACGCTCGCCTTAGCTTTTTAAAAACGCGCATAAAGTCCTGGTGGACTTTTGCTATACTCGGCCTCACGGCCTGCGCTGTTTTTAAAAAGCTAAGGCTCGCTCCTGTGAAAAGGAGAAGAGAAAGAGCAAATGTCTCATCTACTAGTGATAGTAGAAAGCAAATTTGGCTATATGCTGGAAACTCCGTTGTATCCGACAATACCGAAAGGTAAAAATTTGTCGGTGCGGACAATCAGCAGGAAACTTGTATGTGTTGAGAAGGGGATTCGGATTGTAATCTTTGGGAAGGCAACAGCGTAAGCCTCTGTATGTGGACAGAGAAACTGCGCACTACCCCAAGGCTCTTACCTTCTGGGACAGCGTGTTAAAGCGCACTCCCTGTGTGACCAGTCAGTGTGATTGGTCACACCTCCTTCCCAGCACATATTAAGGATCCTCAGAGACTAAACGCCAGACCCCTGAATTTCAGGGTGAAGATATAGTCCGTTCTGCATAGCGATATGTAGAGACAAGCAGAAATGACTTGTCCTAGTAATTTTTAATTTTAAATTGTAATTTTTCATTTTGAGATTTACATTTTAATTTTTAATCGTTACTTCGTAACAATTAAGACCCCAGTAGTCCACGCCCTAAACGATCTTCTCTGGTTTTTCGGAGTATCGACCCTCTGAGAGACGAAGCTAACGCGTTAAGAGAAGCGCCTGGGTAGTACGGCCGCAAGGCTAAAACTCAAAGGAATAGACGGGGACTTGCACAAGCGGTGGATCATGTGGTTCAATTCGACGGTAAACGAAAAACCTTACCAGGGTTAGAAATCTAATCGAAGGCTAGCAGAAACGTTAGTCGTCTCACAAGGACGGTTAGACAGGTGTTGCATGGCCGTCGTCAGTTCGTGGTTTGAACTGTTCCCTTCAGTGGGGTAACGAACGCAACCCTCGTTGCCTGTTATATTTGTCAGGCGAGACTGCCCAGCACTTTGCGCGGAAGCGCAAAGTGAGTTGAAAGTGAAAAGTTTATAAAGTCTGTAAAGTAAAGCAAAGAGCTCTGCTTTATGAACTTTCAACTTTATAACTTTATAAACTCACTTTGTTTGTTTGCGAACAAAGTGCTGGGAGGAAGGCGAGGATGACGCCAGGTCAGCATGGCCCTTTGATACCCTGGGCCACACACGTGATACAATGCCGATTACAACGGGATGCGACGGGGAAACCCTGAGCCAACCCTAAGAAAAATCGGCCAAGTTCGGATTGAGGTCTGCAACTCGACCTCATGAAGCTGGAATCGCTAGTAATCACAGGTCAGCTATACTGTGGTGAATACGTTCTCAAGTCTTGTACTCGGGTCGCCATGCGATCGAGTACGCTAGTTGGTGCTCCAGTTGTAATTTTTGGGAAGTTAAAAAACCCGCCGATAAGCGGGATGTGTACGGGCTTGGAATAAATTATCCCAGCCGTCTGTTCACGGCAGGTTGAAGAAAGCTCTCGCAGAGATAGTTTGGCAGGGAAATGAGACATATCACGGCCACCGGAACAGCGATACAGATGATGGTCAGAACGAGGAAAAAGGTTTCAGTTTTCGTAGTCCTCATAAGAATCCTCTCTGTCGCGATGGTATCTAATTTTAATAGAATTGTCAAGCAAGGCTTGACCCCAAAAATTACAACTGGAAAATCCAACCAAGACAATTCACAGTGTCTTGAAGCGAAATACTAGTCCCGACGCCGTGAGGGGTCGGGATGAAGGAGTAAAGTAGCATTTCTTAGCTTGAATGCCAGTTATGGCGCATAACAGAGGTTATCCTGCGAGTACATGGAGAAGCCTACTGTGTTTTAAAAACTGTTATGCGTATCGTGGCATCGAGATGAGAAGAAACAGTGTATTCGGTCACCGTGGGAGGTCTTGCATTTTCCTCGTTGTGTTATACACACCGAGAAATTGTATTAGTAATGATACAATCATGAGATGCAAGAAGTCAGCAGAGTTCGTAGTACCAAAAGGAAAGATGCTCGGTTTAACCCCAAGCTAGAACTTCCTCTTGGGAAGGAACAAATTCAAAGGAAAAAGTTACATCCTCAATATGTTGCAGGATTTATTGATGGAGAAGGATCTTTTTCGATTAGTATTGGAAAGCACAAAACTTTGCGTAGAGGTTTCGAAATTCGTCCGGAATTTGAAATAGAATTACGGAAGGACGATCAAGAAATCTTGGAGCGAATACTTGTGACTATCGGAATTGGAAAAATTTACGATTGCTCATACGAGCGATACGGATGGTATCCACATGCGAAGTACAAAATTATGAGCATCTGGGACCTGAAAGAATATTTATTTCCATTTCTCGATAAAAATCCATTACAAGCGAAAAAGAAAAAATCCTATCTACTTTTTAGGCAAATAGTTTTGATGATTTGCGCTAAGAAACATTTGTCTGATAGGGGATTTAACAAAATCGTAAAACTTCGCGACGAGCTTCGCGCTCTAGGGAAGAAAGCTAAAACTTATCATGGCAAGGTAAGTGAATTCGAGAAAAAAATCGAATAAGCAACCTTTGAAAAACGCGAGGGTGCGGGAAAACCGCTTGCCCCGTGTTGAAGAGAAGTGTAATGGCAACATTATACAACATCAAATACCGCCCGTCAACTCAAGGGAGTTGGGAGCGCCCGAAATCTCACGCAAGTGGGCCTAAGGCGAGCTCAATGACAGGGAGTAAGTCGTAACAAGGCACGGGTAGCGGAAGCTGCTCGTGGATTATTTCAAATTGAACAACGTTGAATGCCTATTTATTTATGCATCTCAACTTAATCGGTCGTTATCGCGTATTCCATATGGATACACGATGTCCGCCTGAGGGGCTAATTTCAGGGGATAGTGATTCGATATCCTAAAAGTGAATCTGACATCGGGAAAGACTGGACGCGACACGAAAGTGTCTCGAGGAACGGAACAAAATAAAGCATGTTTCAAAAGCAAAAACCGCCCAAAAGGGCGGTTTTTGCTTGCCTTAATCTAGATTGACTTTTTAATCAAAATATGATATAATAGCCCGAGATTTAAAAAAGTTCCCGAACAATCAAAAAAGGAGACTTATGTCAAAAGAAGACAAGAAGCTGTTCGGGGATTTCCTGTTCTGGCTTCAGTTTGCGATGGCTTGGGTCTTCACTGTACCCCAAGTTATTCGGTCGTTCTACAGCACGAAGGGTATGACCATCACTTGGTCAATGTTTTGTGCGCTATTCGTCCTAGTCAATCTCTTTTTGGCGCTCGGCGCCTATCGAGATTCTCGAAGTCGCAAGGCCGGGCAGGTGGTGTTCGTTTATGCCAACTGGCTCCTGCTTTGGTCGGTCATGTTTGTCGTCGCCAGTCTCAAAGGAGTCTGGACTACAACCGACAGCTTACTTAGCATAATCATTGTGATTGGCGTCGCGATTCTCTTGTTGGCTCGCAAGAGGGAATCGTTGTTTGCAACCATCACTGAGCCGATCACTCGCGGAATTGTTTCGCTGATCGTTAAAAGTGTCCCGCAGCTCTACATCGGGTATTGCATCGTGAGGGACGGCAACAATTCCGGATTGGTTGGGACGACTCTCCTGATCGGCCATGTCACGGTGCTCATCCGGATCTTCGAGATCTGTTTGGCCGCTAGACAGGATGGCTGGAGCCGGAAAAACCAAGGTCTGTTCATCAGCGAGGCTGGCAACGAGTCAACCTGGCTAGTCACAACAGTCATCTGGCTGGCCTACTGGTAGTTCTTTCAATCACCCCCGTACTTTGTATGGGGGTTGACTTTTTTCTAGGGTTTGGTATAATACAACACAGAACAGAAAAGTCAACTGAATAAAGGAAAAAGACCATGAGAGCGAAAAACCTCTACAGAATCGCCCCGCCGACCATGCAAGAAGTCCTCATTGGGGCCGGGTGGAAAAAGATCGTCATGTTCGCCTTGGCCGCGCCGTTCATTGCGACCGGGCTTTGGACCTTGGCCGGTATGATTCTTAGCCAGGCCCCGTAGTTTCAGCGCCGGCAACTCCTCCGAGGAGTTGCCGGCGCTAATTGTTTGCCAGAATGACTTTTTTCTGCTAAATTCTCTAGGTATTTAGGGAGTCCGAATCGATCAGGTGGCTGTTCACCAAAAATTAATGATATAGTTAACAGAGTGCGCGTATAGCCCCGACGCCTGCCTTGGTAAGGTCGGGATCCCGACTTCGCCGGGCGAACGTCGGGGCTCAGGTGGGCGTACATTCAAAAACAAACCAATCATGTTGACAATGTGCGCGTATAGCTCAGGTGGTTAGAGCGCGTCACTGATAATGACGAGGTCCCACGTTCAACTCGTGGTACGCGCACATTGTCCGGATGAGGGATTTTGCTTCTTGAATGTAGAGCGGTAAAATCATCTCCCAGATGGTTTTACCTGATAATGACGAGGTCCCACGTTCAACTCGTGGTACGCGCCCAGTTTTAATTTTTAAAATTTATTTCATAAATGCACACTTTACCCCCAAAGAAGACGAAGATTGTTTGTACTGTTGGTCCGGCGACTGAATCACAGGAGTCTCTGGAGAAGCTTTTAAAAGCCGGCATGAATGTCATGCGACTAAACTTTTCTCACGGCGATTTCGAGGAACATGGTCGTAGAATCCATAACCTACGAGCCGCAATGATTGAGACCGGTATCCCAGCCGCCGTCCTCCAAGACCTGGGCGGGCCGAAAATTCGCATCGGTACCTTTACGACCGAAGTCGTCACTCTTAAAGAAGGGCAGACCTTTACTTTGACTACCCGAGAGATTGTCGGCGACGAAAATATTGTTCATGTCAATTATCCGCTTTTACCGAAAGAGGTTGAAAAGGGTCACCACATTTTTCTTTTCGATGGCCGATTAAAACTGGAGGTGTTGAAAATCAAGGATGCCGATATTACCTGCAAAGTCTTGGTTGGCGGAGAGATCAAGGGCAAGCGGGGAGTCAATTTGCCTCACAGCAACATCTCCATCAGCTCGCTCACACCGAAAGACAAAAAAGATTTGGCATTCGGTTTTGAGCACAATGTTGATTATGTTGCCCTATCTTTTGTCCGCAAACCGTCCGACATTACCGAGCTCCGAAAAATTTTGGATAAGAAAAAATCTCAAGCCGGCATTATTGCCAAAATCGAGACTCCGCAAGCGGTGGCCAATATCGATGAAATCATCAAACTTTCGGATGGCATCATGGTGGCGCGAGGTGACTTGGCAATTGAAATCCCGGCCGAGCATGTGCCGATGGTTCAAAAAGCGATCATCAAAAAATGCAATGAGGCCGGCAAGCCGGTGATTACTGCCACGCAAATGCTCGAATCAATGATCAAGACTTCAATCCCGACTCGCGCCGAAGTTTCCGATATTGCGAATGCGATTATCGACGGCACTGATGCGATTATGCTTTCTGAAGAGACCACCTTGGGCAAATACCCAGTTGAAGCGGTTTCCGTGATGAGTCGAGTGGCGCATCGGGTGGAGACCGATTTCTTGCATAAACAACTTTTGGGTACTGGTGATGCAGTCGAACCGCGCACTGTCGGTGAAGCCATCAACGCTTCGGCGGTCCGAACTGCGGAAAGAGTCAAGGCTAGATTGATTGTCTCCTTGACGCACTCCGGTTACAGCGCCCGAATGATTTCTCGTCACAAGCCGACTCATCCAATTTTGGTAATGACTCCGCATCAGAAAACTTTTAACAAAGCTCTACTTTATTTTGCCGCCTACCCGGTTTTAATCAAGCAATTCAAAACTTTGAGTGAAGTCTTGGTGGTGATTAGAAAATTCTGTCTGGAAAACAATTTGGCGCAAAAAGGGGACAAAGTGGTGGTAGCTTGCGGTATGCCTTTTGGCAAAGTGATTGAGACGAATATGATGTTGGTGGAGACAATCTAACACGACACGAATACACGAATTAGCGCGAATGATACGAATGGGAAGGCCAAATCCGCCGAAGAGGGCGGATTTTGCCTATAAGGTGAGGCCCCTTGGCGGGCTTGCTTTTTTTCTCAAGATATGCTATAATTCATAACAGAACGGTACCTTGTAATTGCAAGGAAATCCTGCAGAAGACACGCCCTAAACCGCTTGTTGCGGTCGGGTAAAACCACGGGGTTATAGCCCCACAGAAAGAAAGGAAGACAGTGAAAACTGAAACAGTTGCGAAGACTCCGATCCCCGTTGACGAGATTCTCACTCACGCTCGCGCCCACTGGGACGAGTTGGTGGCGTGGAAACTGTTGATATGGTACGGGGAGAAGTTTTTCCCCGGAATCAGTAAGGCGAAGCTTTTCTTCGCCGGAGCCACGACTGAAGGGACGGACGCGATGTTCGACCAGCGGAAGATTCTTCGGATTGCGTGTGGCGGGCGTTTCGATGAGCACCGCAACGGTGGCAGTGGCCGGATTCCGGGCAAGTGCTCGACCATCCTGGTCGCGGATTACATTGAGTTGGCGGATGCCCCGTATCTCCGACGCCTCTTTAAAGAGACCCTGGAGTGCGACGAGCGGAATGTCTCAGCGACTCGGTTCCCGCAGATTATGAAAGCCGCCTATCGGGCTTTTCCGAATGACCCGGCCTTCATCTTCAGGAAATCGCAGTGTGTCGTCGCGGCCATCATCAAGGCGGAGATGTGCCAGTTCGCCCCCAAAGCGAACGAGCCGACCCTGACCTCACTCTTTGAGGAGGTGCTCAAGGAACGGGCGGAGCACTTCACCGACGAGAAGGCGATTGAGCACATCAAGCGCCTCTACGCCGAGAGCGACCGCGCGGGTGAAGAGTTCGTCACCGAGCTCTCCTTCATCGTGAAGGCGATGTTCCGGCGGGATGACCCGATCAAGGACATCTCGGACTGGGTGTGGTTTGTGAGTGGTATTCTCTACGCCGACCAAGTGGCCTTTCGCACAGCGAGGGACTTCTGCAAAGCCAACGCGGTTGAACACCGTGTGGTAATGCAAAACGGTCGGCACCTCCGCCTCGGTGTGGTCCAGACCGACCTCGAGTCGGCCTTGCAGGTGATGTTGTACTTCAAGTACGACATCGTGATTATCAAGAACGGCAAGGGTCAGGTGCAAGTCTGCACCGCGAAGTCGGCTCGGGAACGCCATGGGGTGAATCTCGGCAACTTTGTCCGCATGTGGCGGTGGCTCGAGTTGCCGGTTCAGGATAAGGAGACCTACACCTGGCAGCAGTTGGGTGTCGCCGGGAATCACGAAGGGGTAGATACGGTCTACTACCATCGCGGTTCGCAGGAGGCGTCGGTCGAGAACGCCTACAATGGAACGACCACTCACCCGAATGTCCCGCCGACGCGAGTCGCGCTCGACATGTTGGTGAACTGTATCCAACACGCCTTCACTGTGGACGGTGTGGCGCAGTGGATGCGGGGTCGGGCGGTCCGGATGGAGAAGCGGGTGAAGGTGGTGGTGCCGAAGGCGACGACCCCGAAGCCTCAGCCGGCAGTGGAAGCGGTAGCTCCCCAGGCGCCGGTAGTGGCATCGAGTGAGCCGAAAGGTCCGGTGACGGATGTGGAGGCTGCCTTCGCGAAGGCTGCGGTGGTCGACGAAGGTGAAGGGAAGTAGGCAGGGACTTGCAAGCAGGACAGTGGCCCGGGAACGCGCAGCGCGTTTCCGGGCCTTTTTATTACAAATATTTACAAATAGCGGCCTTGTGCTCCAATGTACACAGGACTCCCCTGTGTAAACGGTGGAGGTGGCTAAAATAAGCCATTTTTTGGGAAATATCAATGATTTGTCAAAAATGCTTGACAAACGACTTCAAATTTGCTATAATATGCACAGAAAACCTGAAAGAAAGATCTCGACTGGGTCTCGGCACTTCGCCGGATAAGGGGCACCTGTCCCACCAAAGTTGAGATGCAGAAACGAAAGAAGCGATATGAAAACAAACAAAATGCTGGAAGCTGGCAACCAAACCATCAAGGCGCGTCGCGGCGTGGTGAAGTTTGTGTCCCGCACCAAGGGATACGGTTTCGTCACCGGCGTCGAAGGCGTGGGTGGCCAGGATGTCTGGTTCCCGATTGACGACATCGGCAACATCATCGCTGGCGATAACCATCCCAGGATCCTGCGCGACAACCGTGTGCAGCTCTTCCCGGGAACCGTGGTCATGATTCTCGCGCCGTTCGACGGCAGGGGGAGTCTGGCGACCGATGGGGTCGGACGGCTCATGGATTACGTCGACGCCGAGCGCGAAATCGCGAAGCGGCCGTACTTCCGGGTCATGCATCTGGACACGCGTTTCAACGGTCAGAAGATGACCGCGGGCGCGCGCGAGGTGCAGTACGCTGAAGGCACACTGGCCCAGCTGGAACGGGAGTTTCCGATCGGCACGCCGAACGATCCGTTGGCGAAGGGCTATAAGACGGCGGTGGTGACGGTTCCGGCGGTTCGCTGGGATCGGCGCCAGGCCGACGGGAGCTGGAAGGTGCAAAGCACCGATCCTCGGCGTTGGGCGCAAGCTCCGGAGCCGAAGGTTCCGGCGGTCATGCTCCAGCCGATTGCGAAGCCGACCGGGACTCCAGCGCCTCTGATGGTTCGGGTGCTCAAGGTCGGTGCCGGTGGCGGCACGCAGGTCTGGGCCGGTCCCATCGTCGAGTTGAGCAAGTCCACGGAGTTCACCGGGGCTGGCTACACCGTCGAGAAGGTCGACGGCACGGTCAATGGCGAAGTCGCCTGGACCGAGATCGCTGACCCGCGCGCGAAGGTCGCTCCGAGCGTGCCGACTCCGGCCCGCCAAAAGGCCGCCAAGCCGGCTCAACCCGTCAAGGGTTCCGGCCAGACCGCCCCCACTGGCGTGTCGGTCGCCCCGGCCAAGAAGGCGAAGTCGGTGCAGACGGTCAAGGGCCTCGACGCCCTGTCCATCGCCCCGGCTCCGGCTGGCAAGTAGCTTGAGTCCTCACGGACTCGCAACCCCCGCAACACGCAAGTGTCTGCGGGGGCTTTTTGTTAAGAACCCTTACGAATAGGGCACACGAATAAGCAGAATGCTTTACAAATTTTCTATGCCGTGATACAGTTCTAAAGGAAAGGTGGTGATAAAAAGTGCGTTGTTATACAGCCTATTTC
Organism: Candidatus Paceibacterota bacterium; assembly: GCA_041666545.1. Taxonomy (NCBI): domain Bacteria; kingdom Bacillati; phylum Minisyncoccota; species Minisyncoccota bacterium. Next base: position 23,237 of record JBAYGS010000004.1, read on the forward strand.
CCAAGGCCCGAGGAGCTCCCTGATAATCTCAAGGATGCTGACTTCAAATTGGGTGACCTAAAGCTGGTTGACGGTATTAAGGTTGAGGGTGAGAATGACGCGATCATTCTGGGGCAGGTCCCTGGTGATCGAGTTGGCTTGCCTTTGAGCAAGTCTCGTCCACCCGAGGTGAGTGATGGCCACATCTTTTCCGGTGATCTAATTGATGAAGATGGCGAGCAGGTGCTTGCGCTTTCAGCAACAACCCCGCCGAGACATGTGACCGAAAAAGCTGTGCCGATTTTACTTTGCGTTCGGTTGTTTTGTTCGGGTGATTCCAAGATCGACGGTTTCTTTCGAGTCTTGGCAGAACCAGCTTCAACTGTTCTTGCGGTTGGGGGGGTTGCTAAGGTTGGCAGTCATCAAGGGGCTTTTTACCAGGATGTTTTGGTTCTTTTGGAACAGGGTGGCGTTATTCAGGTTAGGCCGGCGGCGGTCCATCCACCCAAAGATTTCGTTATCCGCTACACGGGCACCGGAATCAATTATTTGACGATGCAGGACTATTTGTCTCTGCCTCCGTGAAATCTTCCGCCCCTCGCGTCGCGCGAGGGGCTTTTCTTATTTGTGTAAAGTTTTCCGACTCCTTCTTTTGGTTATTGTTTCTTGGTTATTGATTATTGTTCGAGGGTTCTTAACTATCTTCATATTCGTGTGCCCTATTTGTAAGGGTTCTCAACTGTTTTCTTTTCCCAGTTATCCTGCTATTCTTGAGCAGAAAGTTCTTCCCAAGGTTTTTATGAAAGCTTTTGAATTCCGATTCGGTCCGAATGGTAAGGCTGTCTGGACTATTGGTATCGGTCGCGAGGTTTTCAAATTTCGCGACAAGACTTGTCACGGCTTGTCGCTGGGACAGGAAGGTTGTCGGCATCTTGGCCGCAACGGCAACGAAAAAATCCTGTTCGATCGATCTCAACCGCCGATTGTTGATGCCAGTTGCGCTCGGGTCCTGGAGTGCTCGATTACGGCAGTTTCTACCAGGAAAAAGGACCGTCGGCCGGCTTACCGTTCGCACCACTTTATCTTATCAGCTCCTCGTGATAACGACTCCAGAATTCTGGTCAGGGTTGTCTCGAGGTCGTTGCTCAACAGGTATCGTTCGAGCGCTGATGGTAAAGTGAGCTTTCTTAAAGACCCTACTCGACAGCCGATCGCGCTCGGTTTTGGTCATAATGTCTTCAATGATCTAAACAGTGGTGTCTGGACCGACGAGCTCTTGATTATGAATCTCGGCGACGCCGTGAATGTTCATCCGGCCGGAATCCAGACCGTATTCTTCGATCAAGTTTTATATTATGATGACCCTGCCAGTCTTCCTATGTGTGTGGCTGGCTATGGCTATAAGCGCGATCGGCATTTGGACTGATTTTTCACTTCCGCCGCCCCAACCTTTCTGGGGCGGTTTTCATATTCGTGTGCCCTATTTGTAGGGGTTCTCAGCCGTTTTTTAATGCTATGGTCGTGCTATGATGGCGTCATGAAAATTCCAGATGGCTATTTCAAGGGTAAAAAAATAACGGTAATGGGACTGGGTCTTTTGGGTCGGGGGGTGGGGGATATCAAATTTCTGGCCGAAGCCGGGGCTGATTTGATTGTGACTGATTTGAAATCTGAGGATGTTCTTAGTCCATCTTTGAAACAACTTCAAAATCTTAGAACTTCAAAACCAATAAACTTTGTCCTGGGCGAGCACCGTCTAGAAGATTTTAGAAATCGAGATTTTATTCTGAAAGCGGCCGGTGTTCCGTTGGATTCAGTTTATATTACTGAAGCAAAAAAATGCTGGATTCCAATAAAGATGAGTGCCTCCTGGTTTGCGGAATTGGCCGAAGGAGTAAAAATTGTCGGAGTGACCGGCACGCGCGGGAAATCAACCACCACAGTTTTAATTTACGAAATTCTCAAAAAGGCCGGCCGGCAAGTTTTTCTGGGTGGTAATATTCGAGGGGTTTCGACTCTGGCATTTCTTAACGAGGCTAAGCCTGGAGATATTGCAGTTTTGGAATTGGATTCCTGGCAACTCCAAGGTTTTGGCGAGGCCGAATTTTCACCTCAAGTGGCAGTATTTACGACTTTTCTCGATGACCATCTGAATTATTATAAAGGCGATAGAGATATGTATTTTGAAGACAAAGCCAATATTTTTAAATACCAGAAAAAAGGCGACGTTTTGGTGGTTAGCGAGATGGTCACGGAAGATGCAAGATTCAGGATTCATGATTCAAGAATGAAAATAGCAAAGAAGGAAGAGGTGCCAAAAGATTGGAAGATACAAATTCCCGGCGAGCACAATCTTTCAAATATCGCCTGCGCTTTTGAGGCGGTGAAGGTGCTCGGGGTGCCCTTGGCAACAATCAAGGAGGCGGTCGAGGAGTTTAAAGGAGTCGAGGGACGCCTGCAAGATCTCGGAATTTTCGACGGGGTGAGGATTTATAATGACAATAATGCCACTACACCCGACGCGACAGTCGCCGCCCTAAAAGCTTTGAATAAAAATATAATTTTAATTTGTGGCGGGTCGGACAAGGGTTTAGATATGACGGCCTTAGTTACGGAAATTCCTAAACATTGTAAAGCGATCGTTTTGCTTTCCGGCTCTGGTTCTCTTTCACTACTCACTACTCACTACTCACTACCAACTAAAGTGGAAATGAAAGAGGTCGCAAATTTAGGCCAAGCACTGGACGCATCACTCAGGTTGGCCGCTAAAGGAGACATTATTATTTTCAGTCCTGCTTTTGCCTCATTCGGTTTGTTCAAAAATGAGTATGACCGCAATGATCAGTTTTTGGAATTGGTTGAGAAATTAAAAAACCGATAACCTTGCGGTCATCGGTGAAGTTTAATCAGAAACTAGAATCGGTTTACCACGACCAGATTCCGTTTTTTGCTGTCGGGTCCGTTGCCAGCCCGCCTGCAAGACCAGAGAGCAAAGTCACCGCTTGAATCCTTGTCGCCAAAGGTGTCGAGACCGTCATGAAACGGGACAGTCGGTTCGACTTTACCGAAGGACCTGAACTGTCTTGCAATCAGTAGCTCCAAGTCGAGACAGCCCAGGTCGGGGCTTCCTAAAAATACCTCATGACCAAAATGTTTGGTCAGGTAGCGAATCATTGACCGGTTACGTTCGCCGTATGTCACCTCGTGGACACTGTGGCAGAAATTACGGCCGGCAATTCCGCAGGTGATGAAGAAGCGTAAGTTTTTCGGACGCTCACCTTGGAAACTCTTGAGAGCATTTCGGACCACTGATTGGTACAAATGAGTCCCAAAACCTTGGCCGATGGCCACACGGTCGATAACTGATTCTCGGCCAGCGTGAAAGACAACGGTTTTGTCGGTTTCAGTGCTCCAGAGGATTACCGTCGGGCAATCGGCCGAGGAGATCATGAAACTGTGCCAAGCCGGCAACTCAATTCCGTCAGCTTCGCCGTTTACCATGGGTGTTTTTTCGACTGGGCCGCTGACTTCCGTCCCGCGCAGAATATTTGAGGAATCGACATGAAAACAGGTGTCGAATTCGTTGAGGCGGGCGATTCGCCGGTTGAACTTTGAGGCGTTGGGCGCATAGAAAGTTCGGACGGCAAAACTTGAACAGACTCGGGCAATCATCGGACGGAAATTGCTTGCAATCGGCTTTCTCAATTGTTCCAGATTCCAATCAATTATCTGATCTTGGATTTTTCGGCCGAAGACAGAGACAACCAAGCGATCATGCAGGGCTTTCGACCATAAAGGGGCGGGTTTCATTTGTCCTTTCTTTTGATGAGCTATTCTTGGGTGATTCTACCCGCTTGGCCAAAAGTGTCAATTGATTGCTTTTGTTTTGGTATTTTTTTGCTAAGATGACCCTATGGCTTTAAATTTGAATGAGGTCCGGAAAGTTTATTTTCTAGGCATTGGTGGGATCGGTATTTCGGCGATTGCCCGGATGTTTTTGGCTCGAGGTGTCAAGGTGTCCGGTTCCGATATCGGCGAAAGCGAGATAACTAAAGAGCTGGTTAGGCTTGGAGCAAAAATTATTTTTGGCCAAGATTTGAATTTGATTCCCAAGGATTCAGATCTGATCATATATACCAAAGCCCTTGAGGTTTCAGCTCCGGATTTTTTGAAGCAAGTTAAATCTTTGAACATTCCCGTTTTGTCTTATCCGGAAACTTTGTCTTTGATTTCGAAAGGTAAATTTACTATCGCGATTGCCGGGACACACGGTAAGACCACGACGACCGCGATGATCGGGAAAATTATGATGGACGGAAAGTGTGATCCCACCCTGATTGTCGGCTCTTTGATTCAAGGTCCGACCTTGGATCGGGAAGAAGGTCGGACCTTTGCTACGAATTTTGTAAGCGGCAAAAGCGATTACTTTGTGATTGAGGCTGATGAATATCGGCGGGCCTTTCTCAATCTTTACCCGAAGATTTTAGTGATTACCAATATTGATGCTGATCATTTGGACTATTATAAAGATTTGGAAGATGTTCAAAATGCTTTTGTCGAGTTGGTCGCCAAAGTGCCCAAAGATGGCATTTTGATTTGTAATCCCAATTTGCCAAATTTGGCGCCGGTTTTGGATTGCGCCGCCTGCGCGATTTTGGACTACAGCTCGACTGATATTTCCGAGCTCAAACTTAAAGTGCCAGGTCGTCACAATCGCGAGAACGCACAGGCGGCGCTAACTCTCGCCGGAGTTCTGGGAATTGATCAAAAAGTGGCCCGAAAATCTCTCGAAAATTTCTCTGGTACTTGGCGCCGTTTTGAATACAAAGGGGAGACCAAGTCTGGGGCTTTGGTTTATGACGATTATGCCCATAACCCGCACAAAATACGGGCGGCGCTTCAGGGTGCACGAGAGTTGTATCCAAAATCCAAAATTTTTGCTGTCTTTCAGCCACATCTTTTTAGTCGGACTAAAACCCTACTTTCAGAATTTGGTCAGAGTTTCGAGGATGCCAATGAAGTTTTGCTTTTGCCGATCTATCCCGCCCGCGAGGTCTTTGATGCTTCTATTAATTCTGAAATGCTGGGTGAGAAAATAAAATCAAATGGGCAGACAGTAAGAAATTTCCATGATTTTAATTCTGCTGCAAACTATTTAAAAACTCACTCCCAAAAAGGTGATATTGTCATGATTATTGGAGCAGGGGATATAAATAATCTAACCCGACAGATTCTGAAATGACTTTTAACTAAGTCGCTGGTAATTAAAAGTATATTCTGATATTCTTGAGAACATCAGAATAGTCAGTCGATTCTTTAACTTGGGTAAATGGCAAAATTGGATCATAAAACTTATCGGGCTCTAGAGCGATTGGTGCGCGGGTTTTCTAATCACCGACGAATTGAAATGCTTAATCTTGTAGAAAATAATCCGGAGCTATCTGTTGAGGAAATTTCTAGAAAATTGAATATTAATTATAAAACTACCGCGGATCACCTGCGACGCCTGACAATTGCCGGGCTATTATTGAAGAGATCGGATTCAGTTTCGATTAGACACAAACTGACTTCGCGTGCTAACCATGTTCTGAAGTTCTTGAGAACATTAGAATAATAAAAAATTATGGGGACACTTTTTGTTATAGGGACACCAATTGGTAATCTGGAGGATATCACTTTACGGGCTTTGAGAATTTTCAAAGAGGTTGATGTGATTTTGTGTGAGGATACTCGCACGACTCAAAATTTGCTCAAGCATTATCAGATTATCGACAAGAGGCTTTCGGCTTACAACGACCAGAAGAGTGGCATTTCGGCCGAGAAGGCGATTGCATGGCTTGAGGAGGGGATGAATCTGGCTTTGGTGACGGATGCCGGGACACCGGGAATTTCCGATCCTGGCTCAATGCTGGTCAAAGCTGTCAGGGAAAAAATGCCGGAAGTAAAAATTGAGTCGGTGCCGGGACCGAGCGCGCTTACCTCGGCGTTATCAATCTCAGGTCTTTTGATCAATGATTTTGTTTTTCTCGGATTTCTTCCGCACAAGAAGGGGAGAGAGACTTTGTTCAAAGAAATCGCTGGCATGGAAAGAGCGGCCATTTTCTACGAATCGCCACATCGGATTTTGAAAACCTTGGAATCACTTCAGAAATTTTCTCCGGAGAAAAAAATTACGATTGTTAAAGAATTGACCAAAATCCACGAAGAAGTCATTTCTGGCACCGCTTCCGAAGCCCTAGAATTTTTTGCTAAAAATAAGGACAAAGTAAGAGGGGAGTTTGTTGTAATTGTAAACTAAATACATAGGCCAGACCTATGTATTGACAGAAGTTGTAATTTATGTATAGTTAGAAGTGGAAGGTTCTTTGAGTTAAACGGGTTTTAGACCCAAAAGAGCTAAAACGAGACAAGTTGGTCTTTGGCGAACACGTCTCAAACAAGGGCCTAAAGCACCAAGTGCTCGGCCAGAGAAGGACAAGTTATGTGTGATAACAAGTCTGCAATCATGACGACTCGGCAGGCGGCCGAGTTGGACCATGCGTTCGGGAGAAACGGTTGGACCTCGGAGGATGTGAAGAAATTGTCGGCGGGGAATACCTTGGTGCAAGTTCTAAGAGTTATTCGCAATCAAGCCGAAATCGTCCCTAAGCCGAAATCCCAACCCGCACTCCCAAAAATACCAGCCCCTCTTATCATCGACCGCACCACTCCATTCAACCCTGTAGCTTTTATTGGCCAGGGTTCGACCATCTGGCGTGGGCCCAAAGATGGTGACGGTCTCATCGGCGAGGAAGAGCAGGACAAACGCTCTCTCGCTCTTACGGTATTTGATGCGTCCAAGATCACCGCCGCCAACTTCCAAACCGGTTTTTACCCTGGTGAGACGGTAATCACCGGTGAGGTCAAATTGGTTCGGCTCACCACCCAAATGATCCAAGCCGATGCCAAGATTGCCGAGGTGCTCTACCGGGAGGAGGGTCAAAAAACCCTCCGCCACCTCTACGACACCTTCGGTGTTACCTGGTTGGAGTTTATGGGCACAGTTCTGCGCAATTATCCGTATGGCAGTCGCGGCGTCCTCCTCCTCCGCCGCAAATTCAGTGGTTTGTGGATCTGGAACCATAGCCTGATTAGTGGTCGTGATTTTGTCGCTAGTAATTGGGCTCTTGGTTTAGCAGGTTAGTTATCCGGCCGGAAACGCTTTGCGTTTCCGGCCTCTTTTTATGCTTTTCTTCTGTTCTTATACTTATACCTATACTTCATACCTACACTATCTCCCTGTTCCACTCGTGTCTCTTTTGTGGTATAGTCGCGCCAGAAAGGATTCCTATGAGCACACCGACGACGTTCCGTGCTCATCTGGAAATCGATGGGCACTTGAAAAATGGAGAGATCCACAAGGCCCTGAAGGCAATTGATGGTTTTCCTAAACCCGAAAGAGTTGCCCAGTTGCTTAAGGTCTTGGCCAAAGTCAAAACCTACGAGCGGACTGGCAATTGGAAAGAGTGGGTGGAAACTAATTTGCACGCGCTGGCTGCCAAGTTTCTCGAGTTGGGCGAACTTACCAAGGCCGAGGAGGTGATTGCGATGATGTCTATATCCAACAAGAGACGAGGGGAGGCCGAAGCGCTTCTCAAGCAAACAGTCGCTAATATGCAGGAAGCTTCTCGGGGAGCTGATCAGATTTCGGAAGAGTAGACGATGGCCCAAGTTTTGCTCGGCAAAACTTGGGCCTTTTAAGTTGAGAACCCTTACGAATAGGGCATGCGAATAAGGATTCAATTAGGAACCGTTGGTTATTGTTTTTTGGCCATCGGTTATTTTTGCCGGTTCCAAACCCTTTATATTCGTGTGCCCTATTCGTAAGGGTTCCCAACAATTTTTACACTCCTTCCAATCTAGAGTACAATAGCTAAAGCAGTTAATTTTTAAATTTCATGTCAAAAATTTCCTACATTATTTTTTTGGGTGTTCTAGTTTTTCTCGCACCATTCACCGCTTTTCCTTCGGCTTGGAAAACTGTTTTCTATGTAGTGGCCGGATTTTTAATCGCGGTTATCGGTTCGCTCTGTCGAAAAGAAAATCGCGCCAAGGCTTTGCCAAAAGATTTCCAAGCACCAGCCGTGAGCAGTTCTTTTGTGGAAAATAATCACTCGATTCAAAATAATTGATTATGCCTTGGCTTCGGTCCACAATTAAAACTAACACTGGCCGAGCCGTTATTTTTGGCGGTATTTTGGTGGCAATAATTGTGGCGGTCGGCTATTTTCTGATTCCCAGCTTTTTGTTGCAGACTTACTCAAGCGGTAGTGTGAACCAAGCTTTGAAGATTTTGGCCACCAGCACGCCATTTGTGGTGACACACGTGGCAACCCCGGTGCCGGTCAAGGGTATTTATATGACCTCCTGTGTGGTTGGCTCGAAATCTTTGCGTGAAGGTCTTAAAAAAATTGCCAATGAGACCGATGTCAATTCAATAGTTATCGACATCAAAGATTTTTCAGGAAAAATTTCTTTTGAGACTGATAACCCAAAATTGAAAGGAGCGATTTCGGAACGATGTCTGGCGCGCGACATGAAGGAATTTGTCGGTGAATTGCATCAAGCAGGGATTTATGTCATCGGCCGAATCACGGTTTTTCAAGATCCTTATTATACGGCCATCCGGCCTGATTTGGCGATAAAAAAATCCAGTGACCATGAAGCGGTTTGGAAAGATTTTAAGGGTTTAAGTTTTATCGAGGCCGGAGCCAAAGATTTTTGGAGTTATATTGCCGAGCTTTCGGTTGAATCATACAAAATTGGTTTTGATGAGTTGAACTACGACTATATCCGCTTTCCCTCGGACGGTAACATGAAAGATATTTATTATCCTTTCAGCGAGGAAACTGTCAAAGCAGATCCGGAACTCGGGATGGCCAAGGTGCTAAAATCTTTTTTTGCTTTTCTTTCGGGTGAAGTTCGGTCCAAAACCAAAGCCAAAATTTCTGCCGACCTTTTTGGCATGACGACTACCAATCCGGATGATTTAAATATCGGCCAACTGCTGGAGTATACTTTGCCGTATTTCGATTATGTGAGCCCGATGGTTTACCCGTCGCATTACCCGAAGGATTTTAATGGCTGGCTTGATCCGAACAAGCATCCTTATGGTGTGGTTAAATATTCGATGGACAAAGCGGTGGTGCGGGTAAAACTTTTCAATGATACGGTGGCCTCGACCAGTGTCGATGTTTTGCGACCTTGGCTTCAAGATTTTAATTACGGCGGAACTTACGGCGTGCCGGAAGTTCAGGCTCAAATGTCGGCGACTTACGATTCCGGTCTTGACTCGTGGCTTTTGTGGTCGCCGTCTAATCGCTACACAATCAAAGCACTTGGGCCAATCGCTTCAACCACTCCGAAAGACTGACCTCATCTTATATTCATGTGCCTCGGTTATTGTTTCTTGATTATTGGTTATTGCCTCAAGGCTCCTAACTGTGTATAACTCATTGACAGCCGAAAAAACGAGGCGTAGACTTGAAAATGGATAGTTAAACGGTAGACGTGGGGTGTGAGGACGCCCCGTGCGTACCAACGTCGTTTACCATAGGAACAAAGTCAGTCGTGGAAAGTAAAGTTATGGCAAAACAAGTGAATGGCGCTCCTGTAGCGTCTGGCAAACCCAACGGTCAGTCATCTACCTGTCGGTCTCGCGCCACATCGGCGGATATTCTCGGACGTCCCTTGTCCAAGGAGCCACCGGCGGTTCGGATGACCAGTCGTTTGGGAGTGGCGGTGAGCATGGAAATGCTCGGTGTTCCGGTTGCCGCCAGGTAATCAGTTTTGCTCAAATCAACACCCCGCGGAGATTTTTCTCCGCGGGGCTTTCGTTTGCCCGTTTTTTAAACTATAATTATTCGGTAATGGCTACTCCTGAACAAGTCACATATTTTGCGCAGACTGATTATCGCAATAAACGCACACCTTTTGGCATCAAAGCCAAAGATCGAACCCGCCATGTCTATGTGATCGGTAAGACTGGTATGGGCAAGTCCACACTTCTCGAAAACATGGCCATTCAGGATATCAAGAATGGCGAAGGTTTTGCTTTTATTGACCCACACGGCAAAACGGCGGAACTTCTGCTTGATTATGTGCCGGAGAATCGGATTAAAGACGTTTTATATTTTGCGCCCTTCGATATGGATTACCCAGTGGCTTTTAACGTGATGGAAGATGTCGGGGCAGATAAGCGACACTTGGTGGCGTCTGGTCTCATGAGTACCTTCAAAAAGATTTGGGTGGATGCTTGGTCGGCGAGAATGGAATACATTTTGAATAATACAATTTTGGCACTTTTGGAATATCCGGGTGCGACCCTGCTCGATGTGAACCGAATGCTGGCGCAGAAAGACTTTCGCAAGAAAGTCGTCGAGAATATTAAAGATGTCTCGGTCAAATCATTTTGGGTTGACGAATTTGCCAAATACACCGACAAGTTTGCGGCCGAAGCGACACCGGCGATTCAAAACAAAGTTGGTCAGTTTACTTCGAACCCACTGATTCGTAACATCATCGGTCAGCCGAAATCGACTTTTGATATCCGGCAAATGATGGATACCAAAAAAATTCTGATTATCAACCTCTCCAAAGGCAAGGTTGGCGAGACCAATGCCAACTTGTTGGGTAGTATGATGATTACCAAGATTTATCTTGGCGCCATGAGTCGTGCCGATGTGCCGGAAAAAGTTTTGAAAACTTTGCCGAACTTTTATCTCTATGTCGATGAATTTCAATCTTTTGCCAACGAGTCGTTTGCCAACATTCTCTCGGAGGCCAGAAAGTATCAATTAAACCTGACAATTGCGCACCAGTACGTCGAACAAATGTCCGAAGAAGTCCGGGCGGCGGTTTTCGGCAACGTCGGTACCATGATTTCTTTCCGAGTCGGCGCTTTCGATGCCGAGCTTTTGGAAAAGGAGTACGCGCCGCAGTTTACTGCGGAAGATATGGTGAACCTTGGCTTCGCGCAAATTTATCTGAAACTGATGATTGACGGTGTCAGCTCCTCGCCATTTTCGGCTCTAACTTTGCCACCAATTGCTCCGGCCGGAGTTAAGTTTACCAATGAAATTATTAAGTCTTCTCGTGAGCAATTCGCTAAGCCCCGCGTGACGGTGGAGGAGGAAATTGCCAAGGTCCAAGATGTTGGTGGTATGGGCGGGAAAATTGCCACTGCCCCGAGCGCTTCTTCCAGCACTCCTTCGGCCTATCCACCACGAGTACCAAGTCAGTCATCTCGAGATTTTTCTCGACCAGCCGGCCCGTCGGCGTCAGCAACTCCGTCAGCTCCAAGAAGTGATTTTAGAAGTCAGTCGGCGCCAAGACCGCCGGAAGCTAGAGCCGAGAGCCGTCCGTTCGAAAGCCGACCGGCTGAACCGAAAAATGAAAGACCGCCTCTTGAAGGCGCCAAAAGCTTCAAAGAAGCTCTCACTCCGCATTTGGCTAAAATTCAGGCCGAATCGGTTAAACCTGTCGAAACCCCAAAACCAATCAGCCTCAATCAGCTTAAAAAAGAGCCGGTAAGTGGACTGCCAAAGACCGAACATAAACTTGGAGAAGGAGAGGCCTCAGATTTGAAAAAGGCTTTGGCCGATCTGATTAAGACTTCAGCTGGACCGACTGCAACTCCAACTCCGACCTCGGCCGTTCCGATCGCGACCCAAAGTGAAAAACCAAAAGTTGTGCCCGTGCCGAAAGTAGAAATTAAGCCCGCTCAAAATTCCAGTCCTCGAATTCATGAAAAGGCTTATCAAAATTCACCTAAACCGGCACCTCAAACTGCTCCAACACACCAATCTAATCAAACAAAACCGATACAGCCGGCTCGGCCGTTGCAGTCGGCCGCCCTACCTCACTCGGCTCATCAAAATCAGCCAAATAATTTTCCGCCCAAACCAAAAGGCGTGCCGGACGAGCTTTTGAAAAAAGTTCTCCAGGTTGATAAGCCGGGTCAATGAAAAAGCCGTTTCTAATTTGTTTAGTCGCGATGGCCATTTGTTGGCCGGCTTTTGTTTTGGCGGCGCCAGTCATTTCGGAAATTATGTATGATGTTGAAGGTACCGATACCGGCAGGGAATGGATGGAGGTATCAAACAACAGTAGCACCGCCATCAATTTGTCGGACTGGAAACTTTTTGAAGCCAGTACCAATCACAAGCTGACTTTTGTGCGGGGCAGTGAGAGCGTTCCTGCTGGTGGTTATGCAATCGTGGCTGACGATCCGCAAAAATTTTTGGCGGATTGGCCAAATTTTTCCGGGACACTTTTTGACAGCACTTTTTCACTTTCGAATACCGGAGAGACCTTAATCTTAAGGTCGCCTGATTTGGTCGATGTTGATACGGTTTCCTACACGAATAATAATGGGGGAGCCGGCGACGGTAAATCACTCCAGAGGACTAATGACGATTGGTCAGCTGCGCTACCGACTCCCGGCTTAGCTTCGGCCCTGTCCGCCCCGACTCCACTGGCAGATAACAATAGTGGGAGCACGACAGTCGCCACCCTGGCCAATAATTCAGTTGGCTCGCACCGAATTGAGCCCTCAATTTATGCAGATGCGGGTGATGATCGCACAGTCGCCGCCGGTTCGGTTGGACTTTTTACCGCTCTTGCTTCGGGTTTAAAAAATGAGCCCTTGGAGGCCGAAAGATATTTCTGGACTTTTGGTGATGGCTCTTTCGCTGAAGGTAAAAAAATTTTTCACGCTTATGCCTCGCCTGGTACTTATCTCGCTATGCTTGAAATCACTTCGGGTGCATATGTAGCCAGTGCAAGAGTGAAGGTGACAGTTGTGCCGGCTACGCTTTCGATTTTAAGTGTTTCCGGTGGCCCGCAAGGCGGTATCACTCTTAAAAACGAAAGCATCTATGAGCTGGATTTATCATGGTGGCAGTTGGTTTCCGGTTCTAACAAATTTGTTTTTCCTAAAAATACGATTGTTTTGCCCAAAGCGACGGTCACTTTTCCGGTCTCGATAACCAGTCTCTCTGACATTAATCAGGGAGTTTCCTTGTTTTATCCTAATGGTGAACTGGCCAGCCGTTTTAGTTATGAGGCCGGTGTTTCTAAGTCGGCTGTCATAAATCCCACTCCGGTCGTGTCGGTGGCTAAAAAGTCTCCTCCGGTGACTGTTCCCAAAATGCAGATAGCCGAGCCGGTAATTGAAACTCAGGGTTTTGAACAGGCCGCTGCAGTTGGTTTAGTCACCAAAGATTTGGGCCAAAACCGGGGAGATAAATTTTCTTGGCCGTGGCTCTGGGGAGTCTTGGGTTTAGCCGTTTTGGCGGTTTCGGGAGTGTGGTATGTTAATAGAGCGAATAGTGACTCGGCTGGCATTGATACCGGCGGAGTTGCGCCGGGTGAATTTGATTTAATTGAAGAATGAGGGGCAGTATAAAGTATAAGTATAGATATAAGTATGGAGAAAGAGAAAAAAAGAATTTTAATATTTTCTGTCGCTTATTTGCCTTTTGTTGGCGGGGCGGAAGTAGCGGTTAAAGAACTTACGGATCGGCTGACCGATTGTTATTTCGATTTGGTCACGGTCAATTTGGATGGTCGACAAAAAAAGTTGGAAACAATCGGCCGGGTAAATGTTCATCGAGTTGGAATCAGTAAAATCTGCAAATACACTTTTCCAATTAGCGGCTTTTTAAAAGCTTGGTCTTTGCAAAAAAAGAATTCTTACGATGCGACCTGGGCGATTATGGCTAACTACGCCGGCTTGGCGGGACTATTTTTTAAATATAAATTCCCTAAGATTCCTCTCGTCCTGACTTTGCAGGAAGGCGACCCTTTGCCACACGTCAAAAAGCGAATGCTCTTGCTTTACCCGCTTTTTAAATCACTTTTCAGAAAAGCTGATAAAATTACCGCGATTTCAAACTATTTAGCGAACTGGGCAAGAGAGATGGGGGCGACTTCACCTGTCGCCGTTGTGTCCAACGGTGTCGAGGTGAAGAAGTTTCAAGTTTCAAGTTTCAAGTTTCAAGTTGCAGAAAAAAGACATGAGCTCGGATTTAAAGAGGAAGATGTGGTCTTGGTGACGACTTCCAGACTAGTTAAAAAAAATGCAGTTGGGGATATTATTGAATCGCTCAGATTTTTGCCCGAGAATGTGAAGTTGCTTGTTGTGGGTTCCGGTCCTCTTTTTAAATCTCTTCAACTACTCACTACTCACTACTCACTACAAACTCGCATTAAATTCGTCGGTCATGTAGTGCCAGACAAAATTCGCGAATATTTGTGGGCATCAGACATTTTCATCCGCCCCTCTCTTTCCGAAGGCTTCGGCAATTCATTTATTGAAGCCATGGCCGCTGGCCTGCCAGTGATCGCTACGCCAGTTGGTGGTATTGTCGATTTTCTTAAAGATGGAGAGACCGGCTTATTTTGCAAAGTTAATGATTCGAAGAGTATTTCTGAAGCAGTATTGAGACTCGTTAACGATCCGGCATTAAAGAATAAAATCATTGAGAATGCTTCAAAAATGGTCACAGATAAATACGATTGGCATATTGTTGCCACAGAAATGCGATCAGAAGTGTTTAATCGTTTAATTAAATAATCAAGGGTTTGACTTCCGATCATTTAAGAGTAGGATCTTGGATAGAAATGAGTCTTTTACATTCAAATGAGAAAGGCAACCAATGAGAGATCTATCGACACGCGATTATCGGTTCGGATTTATAGAGCCGATCGGAGGAGTTTTGGGCGAAATACCGTTCATCCTTGTCCACAGAAGTGAGGAGATGCCGCCAATCGACAAGGTTTTTGTGCTGTACGTCAACTGTTACAGTCGGCATAGTTTGGTACAAAGCGATCTGGTGCTTGTCTGGCTTATGGAGGAAACTGGGATAGTGATCAAGTCGTACTGTAGGGCGGATGATCCCAGACTGAGAGCTCAATACAAAAACTGTTCTGAGTTTGCCGAAAAGGTCATGGCCATGTTGCTTTTGTCTGAAGAACGCGGACGGCCGTCTGAAATTTATCGTCGTACGGAAATCGGAGCTAAGCTGAAAAAAGACGAACTGCCTGGATATCTGAGGCCTATCATTGTCCGGGTGGAGGGATGGAAAGTCTTCTTTGGGCGTCCGGAGGTACGGCAGATTCGAGGTGGTTATTACGCCCGCATTTCGGAAGATGGCTATTATGTTGCTCCAATCGGTCGAGCTTGGCTTAGGCTGGGTGAAAGGGTGCTCAAAGACGGTTTGCCATTTGATGAAGAGTATACCATTCTGGATGATGAATTAGGATTTCATTTTGATCCCAATGATCAGTCGCCTATTGTTGTGAGTGATGCGATTTACTGGCAACTGGAGGGCTCCAGGGTTTTGGTTGTCTTGCCACATGCCTCAGCAAACGAAAAAGTTGCAACATACTACGGTTACCTTAAACAATTCAATGAGTTCAACGCCGCTGTCAATGAAGCGAGGGAAAGAATAAAGGTGGCAGCGAAGGCAAATGCGGCCAGAGAAGAGGAAGTGATCAATGCCCGGGCTCTGGATCTAAGAAAAGCTTTGCTTGAGTGAATTGATCAATGTTCGTTCAGCCGGAGGTACAGAAGTGTGCCTCCGGTTTTTTATGTTCTATATTTAGGCCTAAATGTGTTATAAATAAGCTGTGAAAATAGTCATTACCACCGGAATCTATCCACCAGCTATCGGAGGGCCGGCGCAATATGCCAAGAATTTGGCGGAGACTTTTCGTGCCAAAGGTCATGCAGTTAAGGTTTTGACTTACCGGCTTGAAAAATATCTGCCGACTGGGGTTAGGCACTTCTGGTTTTATTTGAGGTGTCTATTTGGTTTTGCCGGAGTGGATTTGATTATTACTCTCGATACTTTTAGCGTTGGTTGGCCATCGGTTTGTGCCGCCAAGCACTTGAATAAAAAAATTATTATCCGGACCGGCGGTGATTTTCTCTGGGAAGGTTATGTGGAAAGAACAGGGGATTTGGTTTTGCTCCGTGAGTTTTATCAAACTCGAATGGGCAAGCTATCTTTTAAGGAAAGGCAGATTTTTAGAATTACTAAAGATATTTTAGCCAAGGCCGACAAAATCGCTTTCAATACTTATTGGCAGAGAGTCATTTGGGCCGCGCCTTATGGTTTGGATTTGGACAAGACGACGGTTGTCGAAAATTTTTATGGCCCAAAAGAGGAGTCAAATTATGAAAATTTTCCGGCCCGGAAGGTTTTGGTTGGTGGTACGAGGCAATTGAAATGGAAAAATCTGGCGGTTTTGAGGCGCGCTTTTGCTCTGGCGAAAGCGCGCCTGCCGGATTTAGAGCTTGATCTTATGACTGCCGATTATGATGCCTTCCAGGACAAAATTCGTCATTCGTACGCTGTGATTCTGGTCTCTTTGGGCGATATCGGTCCCAACTTGATTATGGACGCGATTCGTCTCAATAAGCCTTTTATCTGCACGAAAGAAACCGGTCTTTATGATAAAATTAAGGATATCGGCCTTTTTGTTAATCCGCAGAATGAAAACGAAATTGCCGAGCAGATAATTTTTCTGTCCCAAAAGGTAAATTACGAGGCGGCCATTTCTCGGCTCCAAGCTTTCGATTTTATTCATACTTGGGAGGAAATTGCTGAGGAGTTTTTAAATCTTGCCCAATGACCAGAGTCTTGATGATTTCAACCGACCGAAAAATATTTGATAACAATTCTCTGGTGCGCGAGAGGATGATTGAGTATGGCTCGATTTTTGATGAATTAAATATTGTGGTTTTGACCAAGAGGGGTGAGGCGATTGGGCAGTTGCCGGTTCACCTCTCACCCAAAGTCAGAGTTTTCGCCACCGAATCGGCCGGTAGGCTCTCGGCCATCAAGGATGCTTTTAAAGTTGGGATGCAAATTCTCGATTCTGCCACCGATTTAAATTTTTGGGTGATTACCACTCAAGATCCTTTTGAGACTGGTCTCGTTGGCCGCAAGCTTAAAAGAGTTTTTAAATTGCCATTACAAATTCAGGTTCATACCGACCTTTTAAATATTCACTTTGCTCACGATCCGCTGAACAATCTCCGTTTTATTGTTGCTCGGCAAGTTTTGAAATCGGCCGACAGTCTCAGGGTGGTTTCAGAGAGAATCAAGCGGTCTTTGGTCAATGATTATCGCTTTGCCATTCCGGCCGAGAAAATTTCGGTTTTGCCGATTTTTATTGATTTGGAGAAAATCAGAAGTCTGCCGGTCTCGGTAGATTTGCACAAAAAGTATCCACAATTCGGCAAAATTGTCTTAATCGCTTCTCGTCTGACCAAAGAAAAAAATTTGTTTTTTGCTCTCAAGGTTTTCAGAAGGCTTTTGAAAGAAACACCGGAGGCGGGTTTGGTGATTGTCGGTGATGGGCCAAAGAGATTGAAATTGGAAAAGAAGGCCAAGAGTTGGGGAATCGCCGACCGAGTTAAGTTTGAGGGTTGGCAAGATAATTTGGTCTCTTATTACAAGACTGCCGATACTTTTCTGAGCACTTCGTTTTACGAAGGCTTTGGCTTAACCATTGTCGAAGCAATTGCTCTCGGCTTGCCGGTTGTCTCTTCCAATGTTGGCATCGCTTCGCAAGCCTTAACCAGTGTGAATGGTTCGGTTTGCGAGTATCCGGACATCGATTGTTTTGTCCATCGACTCTGGCACTTTTTGGCCGAAGGTCGGTTTGAGCCGGGGAGCGGTGATATCAATTTTTCCCAGATTATGACCACTGACAAGGCCGATTATCTTCGCAAGTACCAGCAAGCTATCGAGATTATTGCTCGCGCACGTTAATTAAAATCATCCGCGGTTTTCCCGGATTTGAAAAATGAAAATTTTATTTATAACTCAAAAGGTTGATAAGAATGACGCCGTGCTCGGGTTTATCCACGGTTGGCTTTTGGCTTTGTCGAAACAGTTTGCCGAGCTCCAAGTGATTTGTCTTGAGAGGGGTGAAGTCAATTTGCCGGCGAACGTAAAAATTTTCTCTCTGGGCAAGGAGAGTGGCCGATCACGGCTCAAGTACATCTCTAATTTTTATCGAACAGCTTTCGGCCGCCAGGCCGATTATGAGGCTGTTTTTGTCCATATGAACCCCGAGTATGTCATTCTGGGCGGCTTATTCTGGCGTTTTAAGGGTAAAAAGGTGGTTATGTGGTACAACCACACCTACGGCGATTGGCGGGCCAAATTAGCCATGTTTTTGGCCAATATTCTTTGTCACACTTCACCCTACGCCTTTACGGCCAAGACTAAAAAATCAGTTCGGATGCCGGCAGGGATTGATACGGGAATTTTCCAGCCGACTGGTGTAGATAAAAAGAAAAACTCAATTTTATATTTGGGCCGGATCTCGCCAATTAAAGATCTCGGCACTTTGCTTGAAGCTGTGAAGATTTTGGATCAAAACAGTTTCCCTTTTGTTTTGGATGTTTACGGCGAGGCCTTGGTGGGGGATCTTGGCTATTTGAAGCAACTACAACAAAAATTTGAGAGTTTAATCCGAGCGGGCAAAATCGATTTTTTTGGTTCTGTTGCCAATTTCAAAACCCCGGAAATTTTTTCTAGTCATGAGGTTTCGGTCAACCTGACTCCCGCCGGCAATTATGATAAAACGGTATTGGAGACCATGGCTTGCGGATCTCTGCCACTGGTTTCTTCGCCGGCTTTTAAAGATGCCCTGCCAACGGAATTCTTTTTCAAAGAAAAGGATCCGGTTTCCTTGGCTGAGACACTCAAACGAGTTTTATTTTTCGATCAGGATAAGAAAAATTCTCTCGCCGTGGATTTACGAAAATATGCTGTTGCCAATCATGGTTTGGATAAATTAGTATCTGCCATTACAAAACTCTATGAATAAAAAAATTTATTACATTGCCCACTGCCGTTTCCCGTCTGAAAGGGCTCATGCGATCCAAGTTGCGAAAATGATTGAAGCCATGAGCCTTAATGGTTTTGAAGTTGAGCTGATTGTGCCGGATCGGGAGAATGCCATTTCGCAAAGCCCGAAGAATTTCTACGGTCTCCAGACCGATATTTTGGTTAAGTATCTGAAAATTTGTGATCTCTATCGTTTCGGCAAACTTGGTTATCGGTTAAGTGGCCTGTCATTTATTCTGGCCTACCGTCGATTTATTAAGGAAAGGCAAAAGGCCGGAGAAAAGTTCTTGCTCTACACTATCGACATGGATCAGTTCTCGCTCATCGGTGTCAGTTTTTTGCACACGCCTTTTGTGGTTGAGGTCCACGATGCCAAAAAATACAGCTGGATTTTTAATCGAATGTTTAAAAGAGCCACCGCTATTTTGACGATTAATAATTTGATTAAAAACGAGATTGTGAAAACTTTTTCTCTGTCGTCTGAGAAGGTTTTGGTTCAACCGAACGGTATCGACCTCCAAATGTTTTCCAAACCGGCCGATAAGGCGGCTTGGCGGGGGAAGTGGAGTATTCTTCTTAATCGGCCATTCGTACTTTATGTCGGCAAATGTTATGACTGGAAGGGTTTGGAAATATTCGATCAGGCCCTGAAGGCTTTGCCGGAAATTAATTTTGGTTTCGTTGGTTGTAGTAAAGGCGAGGTTGAAAAGATGACCGGCCAGAAATATGATTTGCCGAACGTTTTATTTTTCAGTCAGCGGCCGTATACCGAGATGGTTGATTGGATGAGGAGTGCGGACATTCTGCTTGTTATCGGCACCAAGAAGAATGAGTATTCTTACTATCACACTTCGCCAATGAAATTGTTCGAGTATTTGGCGACCGGAGTGCCGATTTTGGTTGCCGATACCCCGGCCATCAAAGATATGGTGAGCGAAAAGGAAGTCTTTTTCTATCAGGCTGATAATTCCGAAAGTTTCGTCTCGTCGATTCGAAAAATTATCAGTGATCAAAAAACTGCCGGTTTAAGATCGGCCGAGGCTTTAAATTTGGCCGGTAAATTGTCTTGGTCAAGCCGAGTTTTGCTGGTGCTTAATTTTGTGAAGAATAAGTTATGAAAATTGGCATAGTCCTCCATCCATTTGATGAGAAGAGGCCTGCCGGACTTGGCCGGTATATTTTTGAGCTGACCAAGGAAATTATCGAGAGAGATCCGGAAAGTCAATTTATTATTTATCTAAAACAAACGCCGAAGGAAAAATTGAATATTGGAAGCAATAATTGGCAAACGGTGGTTCTTGGCGACGGTTATTTCTGGCTCGAAGGCTTAGCCGGAACCCCGAAGGCCGATCTTTATATTTTTAATACTCCGATTATGCCTTTTTTCTTCCGGCCGAAGCGGTCTCTGGTGATCGCTCTCGACTTTGCTTATCTTGATTTTGCTTCGTTTTGGCAGTGGCCAAAGATGTGGCCTTTAAAACTGTATCATCGTTTCTCTCTGAGGCGGGCGACCAAAATTATAGCGATTTCTGAAACTACCAAACAAGAGGTGATGACTCGTTTTGGAATTGACCGGAATAAAATCGAGGTCATTTATCCGGGTTTTAACCCAATCTGTAATTTGCCGTCCCAAGCGGTAGCGACGCCGGAAAAATATTTTCTTTATGTCGGTGTGATCAAGGCCCGAAAAAATCTTTTGAGGGTTGTTGAGGCCTTTGCACTTTTTTTGAAAGACTTTCCGAAGTATCAACTGCTGATAGTTGGGAAGGGACAAGGGAGGTATTACGACCGGGTTAAAAGCCTGATCATAAAAAGCGGGATTTCTGAACAAGTTAAATTTGTCGGCTATGTCTCAGATCAGGAATTATCATCTCTTTATCAAAAAGCTGAGGCTCTGGTCTTTCCCAGTCTGGCTGAAGGTTTCGGTTTTCCGGTTTTGGAGGCCATGGCTTGCGGTCTGCCGGTCATTACTTCCAATCAAACTTCGACCAAAGAAATTGGGGAAGCGGGCTCGGCTTGCCTCGTCGATCCTAAAAATTCGAAGGAAATTAGCGGGGCGATGGTTAAAATTGCTTCCAATCAGGATTTTCGCCGGCTACTGGTTGAAAATGGCCAAAAGCGGTCACAAGAATTTTCTTGGCGAAAATGCGCGGAACAATTTATCAAGCTTATTAATGATTTAAAATGAAAATTGGCTTTTTGGCTCACAATTTAGGTCATGACAATGGTGCCGGAGTTTTTGCCAATCGCATTGTCGAAGGGGTTAAAAAAGCCGGTTTTGAGGTTGTGGTTTTAACCTCGATTGCTTCCGGCAAAACTTACGAGAAGGCTCTGATTTCTCCGAACCGTTTCCAACTGCTTAGAAATTTTTTAAAAATTCGATGTGAGCTCGAGGATTGTGACCTGATTCACGCACTCGATCTCTTTCCATATGGTTTTGTCGCTTTTTTCTGCTCACTGGGTTTGCATAAGAAGATGGTTCTGACTTTGGTTGGCAGTGGCTCGATTATCCCGCTTTATAATTTTTGGCAAAAGTGGCCGGCGCAGCTGGTAATTAAAAAGGCTCGGCACTTAACGGCGATCAGCAGTTTTGTGGCCAAGGAAGTTTTGAAAAAATTACCCGCCAAACTCGATGTCTCCGTGATTACACCGGGAATCGATTTTGCCAAATTTCAAAATCCTAAGCCGGAACTGGTGGCGAAATTTTCCGGTCTCTATTCACCCTATCTCATCGGTGTAGGATCATTACGCTGGCGCAAGGGGTACAAGTACACCATCTCGGGCTTCGCTAAGTTGGCTAAGCAGTTGCCGACCTTGAAGTATGTGATAGTCGGGAAGAAGTACAGCGACAAGCAATACAATAAGATCGTCGATTTGATCCGAGAATTGAATCTGGAGAATAGGGTAGTATTGCTTACCGATGTCGACGATTTGGAAGTGCTCAAAGCTTTGTATGCCGGAGCCGAGGTGTTCGGCCTGCTTTCTCAGAATATTGGTCACGATGTTGAAGGTTTTGGCATGGTATTTTTGGAGGCGGCGGCGCTAGGTTTGCCGATTGTGGGCAGTAAGGATTGCGGGGTTGAGGAGGCCTCACTTAGCGGTCAGAATGGATATTTGGTAGACTCCACAGATGTCGACGGGTTTGTCTTCGCGGTTGGAAAGATAATCGCTAGTCCGAATTTAAGGCGGGCGATGTCAGAGAAGTCGGTCGAGTTTGCAAAGAGTCAAGGTTGGGATGATAAAATTAAGGCCTATTTGAAGATTTATGAATCAATCATTTAAAAGACTTAATCTTGGTTGTGGCCACGACATTAAATCGGGTTGGATCAACGTTGACTCGATAAATTTGCCAGGCGTTGATATCGTTCATGATTTAAACCAACTGCCACTGCCTTTTAAAAACAATCAATTTGAAGAGATCCTTTGTCAGGATGTTTTGGAGCATTTGGAGTATATTCCGGTCTTGAAGGAGATTCATCGGATTTTAGATGTGGGCGGCCAAATTAAGATTCGAGTTCCGCACTTCACTTCTCGGGTCAATTTTATGGATCCGACTCACAAGAAAATGTTTTCGATCAGAACTTTTGATTTTTTTACCAAAACTTCTTTCAAAAATCGAGCCTACTATTTCGATTTTCATTTTACTAAAGTTGTCGAAGCTAAAATTATTTTCGAACATAGCTTGAAGTGGTTTGCTTTCAATCACTTGGTAAGTTTCTTGGTCAATCACAGTCGGAAAGCTCAGGACTGGTATGAAGCTACCGGCTTCTCCAGACTTTTTCCGGCCCAAAACATCATTGTCACACTGCTAAAATGAAAATTGCGATTATTGTCAGGCGATTAAATGTGCGAGGTGGCACTCAACGGCAGGCCATTGAGTTGGCTCTGCGCCTGCAAAGTTCCGGCAATTCAGTGACTCTGTACACTTTTAAATATGAGCCGAAAATTTGTTTTGTGAGCGCTCTTCACAATCTCAAGGTGATTGAACTTAAAACTGAAAGCCGTCAGCCGGCTGGTTATTTAAAAAATCTCTGCTTGGAACAGAAAAAGGCCAAAGAATTGGCCAAGTTGATTGATCAAGATACCGAAATTTTGAATCCGCACGATCAGTTGAGTTATAAAGTGGCCTATTACTTTAAGAAGCAAGTCAAAAATATTCCCTCAATCTGGATGATGAATGATATGCCGACCAAGTGGCCGTCATTTCTTAGGGAGAGGGAGGTAAATCCGAATTTGAAAATCGGTTTACTTAAACACCTGGCCTACAAACTTTTTGACTATTATGATACGCACAAATTTATCAAAGCCCAGAATAGGATTGTAGTGCTCGACAATCGCGATCGAGATTGGGTCCGCCAATTTTTTGGCCAAACGGCGGAAGTGGTGAGGAGTGGTTTGGATATTAGCGGCTTTATTTTCAAAGCTCGAACGGTCGTTCGTGGCGAACAGATTAAAATTCTGACGACCAGTATCTTTTTTCCTCATCGTCGCTTTGAAGACACGATTGAGGCAATTTCGATTTTGAAGTCTAAAGGTTTTAATTTAAAATTTCAGATTGTCGGTGATTTTGATTCTGATAAAGTTTACGCTGACTTTACCAGACGACGAATCGTGGAACTCGGCCTTGAGCACGAGGTTGAAATTATGGGCCGAGTCAGTGATGAAGAGCTTAGGTTCTTGTACCAGAGCGCCCACCTGTTTGCTTTTGTGAGTCACATGCAAAGCTGGGGTTTGGCGGTTTTTGAAGCGATGGCTACGGGTTTGCCCATTATCGTTTCCGAAACTACCGGGGCGGCTGAAGTCTTGATCGATAAAAAGCGGGCGCTTTTCGTGCCGCCAAAGTCACCAAAAGCGATTGCCGGGGCGATTGAGCTTTTAGTCGGCGATCCGAAGCTTTATCACGACTTGGCGTCTAATGGCCGGCAATTTGTCGAACAGAATATTTCTTGGGAAAAGTACACGGCCAAAATGCTCGAGATTTTTCGTAGTGAGCTTAAGCGTTAAATGGTTATAATGTTTTAATATGAGGCCCAAAACAATTTTTATCAGCAGCTTCCATCCGATGATTTCACGCAATATTTTGGCGACTGATTTTTTTTCATACCTGAAAGCTCAAAAAAATATAAGGATTGTCATTCTGGTTCCAAGATATAAGGCCGAATATTTTAAGCAAATGTTTGGCTCGACCAATGTGATCATTGAAGGGGTTGGCCCCTATCAAGCTTCGCGGACTTTTCTCGGTCTGTTGTTTAAGAAATTAGGGGTGATGCTTTTTAACACAAGAACGGCACGGAATCGAAAAAGATATGAATACCTTTATCACAAAAAGTACGGCCTGTACTCGGCTTCAATGGTCCTGGGCTCAATTGGCCGTTTTGCTTTTGTAAGGGCAATTGTTCGCGTCTTGGACTTAAGTTTTTGTCCACAAGGCTATTTTCTCGACTTGTTTGAGAAGTATCAGCCGGATTTGGTTTTCTCGACCGACTTGCAGAATGAGAATGATGTTAGCTTGTTGCAAGATGCTAAACATCGGAAGGTCAGGATTGTCGGCATGGTCAGGTCTTGGGACAACCCAACTCAAAGGATTTTTCGGATTTTGCCGGATCGGCTGGTGGTCGGCTCCCAGGAGTTATTTTCTGAAATTTTGGAGTTATATAAGTATCCGGCCAAACTAATCAGCGTTATAGGTAATCCTCACTACGATCGGTATCTTGTGGGCCCGACACAATCGAGAGGCGATTTCTTCAAGTCTTTTGGAATATCACCAGATCGTAAATTAATTGTTTATGCGCCGGTGAGCGACGCCCTGATAAAATTTAACGATATCGATCAGTACGTGATGTCTTTACTGGGTAAAGTCGAGGCTTCCGTGATTGTGCGGTTTCCGGCGGAAAAAGGTGTACGTCTGGATAACTTTGTAAAACCTGACAATATGGTTTTCCATCGGACGGGCAAGTCCTTTAACGATAGGGAGCAAGGCGATCGAGAGATTACGCCGGCCGACGATGAGAGTCTGATCAACGAGCTATTTTATGCCGATCTGGTGATTACTGGACCGACGAGTATCGCTGTCGATGCGCCATTTATGGATCGGCCGACAATCGCCGTGAATTTTTATCCCACACCCAGAAATTTCTTTGAGACAGTTTACTCATATAAGTGTGATCACATTCAAAAAGTTCTGGAAACCGGCGGCGTGCATTACAGTGACAGTGTCGAAGATTTTTTTCAGGCGATTGCGGCTTATCTCAAAGATCCGGCCAAAGATCGAGCTGGAAGGCTTAAGATTAAGCAGAAATGGTTTTCAAAAGCTGACGGCCTGGCGGGCCAGAGGCTAGCCAAAGTTGTCATAGATGAATTAGCTCTCAAATCATGAAGACGATAATTATTCCGGTTACCACCAATTTTTTTACCAGGAATTATCTTCATTCCGGCTTTATCAGCAAGATCGCTAAGACGCCGGAAGTGCAGATTGTTCTTGTGGTACCGGGACGCTTGAGGTCTGATTATGAAAAAATTTTCGCCGAACTCGATAATATCCGGTTGGTTGAATTTCCACATAATGGTCATCGACTGGCCGATAAGATTTTTAAGTTTATTGAGACTTCAAGTATCAGTACTCACACTCGATACATGCAGATGATGTCGGAATTTTTCCGACTCCAGGCCAAACATAATTTCTTGGTGAGATGGTCGATCTTGTTCACTCGGCTTGGTTTTTTCGCCTTAGGTAAATTTAGGTTCTGGCGAGTTTTTATAAGGTGGAGCTATGGAGTAATCCCGAGCCGGACTTTTGCCGAAATACTCAATGAGTATCAGCCGGATTTGGTTTTCTCTCCGACCATGCTTTATGACGATTATCGGATTCTAAAAGAGGCCAAGCAGAGGGGGATTAAAACTGCCGGCATAATCCTAAGCTGGGATAATCTTTACAGTAAATCATTGTTGCGTGTTCATCCGGATCAACTTTTTGTGCACACCGAGGTGTTAAAACAACAAGCCGCGAGTCTTGGTGATTATCCGGCTTCGCATATCTTGGTCACCGGAGTCTTGCAGTATGATCGGTATTTCAATCGGGATCAGACTAAAACCGACTGCCAAGCTTTTCGAGAATCGGTCGGCTTTAAAAAAGATGAAGCGATGATCTTGTACGCCTTGTCGGGAAAGGCCGGTCTTGATATAGACTTTGTTATTCTTAAACTGATCAGAAAAATTATCGATAGCGGACAACTAGAAAGGAAAGCCAATGTTTTGATTAGGCCGTATCCCAAGGTTGATTTTTCCGTAGAAAAGCTGGAAAGACTGCAAGCCGAACTCGGCTTTGTTGGCCAGTCATCAGTGGCCCATTTTGCCGAACGAGATGATTGGGAGTTTGATGAACAATCTTTAAATTTGCTCGAAATGCAACTCCAGTGCACTGACATCGTCATTACCATGTATTCAACTTTCTTTATCGAGGGGGCGATTTTTGACAAGCCGCTTATCGGTATAGCTTTCGATGGTGACTTAAAGCGTGATTATTGGAATTCGGCCAAACGATTTTTTGATTGGGATCATTTAAGAGATATTAAAACTACCAATGGCATTGATTTGGTGAGGACCGAGAATGAATTGAAGGAGTCACTTAACCTGGCCATTAAAAATCCGGGGCAACTTCAGTTGGGTCGAGAAAGTATTGTTAAGATGCAATGCGAGTTTACCGACGGTAAAGCGAGTTGGCGGCTGGCTTCCGCGATCAGTAAATTGTTAAGCCAGGAGACCGACAAAACCATTCATGCTAATATTTAACCTTAATGAAAAAAACTGAAACAATTTTAATTAGCATCGCTTCTTCAGCCGCCTTTCGAAACCTGTTTTTATTTCCAGGGAGTTTCCTTGATTATTTGAAACAAGCGATGCGGTCGGGTGATTTATCTGTCGTCTTCGTTGTGACAAAGCAATATGACGCTAAATATCGCGAATTTTTAAATCAGGCGTTGGCTGAAGTCAAAGATTACTGGACGATCGAAGTCATTAAAGTGCCGACCCCTAGAGGATTTCTCCAAAGATTTTTCTATTTCTGTTACTCGTACCTGATCTT
Source organism: Candidatus Paceibacterota bacterium (assembly GCA_041666545.1). Classification (NCBI taxonomy): domain Bacteria; kingdom Bacillati; phylum Minisyncoccota; species Minisyncoccota bacterium. Next base: position 50,207 of record JBAYGS010000004.1, read on the forward strand.
TACCGGCACCACGATGATTATGGCCACGATTGGTACCCGGCCGGATGAACCGCCGGCTGGCGGGCGAGGATACCTTTCGCCGATTAAAGGATTCATCAGTTTGAGTCTTGGGAAATCAGCTTATGTGAAGCAAAAACTGGTACCGGCTCTGTTTCAGTCTATTTTCAAAAACATTCGATCTTTTGCCCCAGTTTTCGATAAGTACCAACCGGTCAAAATTTTTGCCACCCACATTTATGGTTGGTTCGACATGATTTTGATTTCTGAGGCGAAGCGGCGAAATATCAAGACAGTCGGCATGCCGGCCGGTTGGGATCATTTGGATAAATATTTCTTGCCGCTCAAAGTTGATCGACTGGTTGTGCAGAGTCAGCAAATTAAAGATATGGCCGTCGATTACCAAGGTTATAATCCTGAGTCGATTGAAATTGTCGGCTATCCGCACTTTGATTTTATTTGGAAGCGAGAATTTTTGCAGCCGAGGGAGAAAATTTTGGAAACTCTTAATTTTCCGACCAACGCCAAGTTTATTCTGTATATCTCGGGCAGTGCCTATTGTCCTGATGAGCCGGAAATAATTGAGACCATGATCAAGTGGGCCGACGAAAATAAATTTGGCACTGATGTGCGTTTTGTGATCCGCCCTTACCTTGGCGGTCGCAGCAAAGATCGAGAGTTCGATGAAGAAAAGTTTAATCGTTTTGAGAATAATCCGAGGGTTTATTTTTACCGGCGAGAGTTTTGGGGAGATATCCCAAAAACCGAGCATTTTTTGAACATCATCAATTCTGCCGATGCCGTGATTTCGGTTTACAGCACCGCCGTGCTTGAGGCGGCCGTGCTCGATCGCCCGATTGTGGCCCCGCTTTTTGACGGCTATCAAATTCGTCCTTTCAGGCGTTCGATTACTCGTTTTGCCAAATTCGATCACTTTAAGAGTGTTCTTGAGACCGGCGCCTTAAGAACCCCGAAGAGCTTTAAAGAATTATTTGCCGATCTGGATAAATATTTGCGCGACCCTGCAGCCGATTCCGATAAGCGCCGACTTTTGAGAGAAAACGTCTGCGGCCCGCTTGATGGTCATTCATCTGAAAGGGTTTTTAGGGCTCTGTCTAAGTGAAAAGCCGAGTCGGTTTCGCTTAAATTTCTTGACTCGAATTTACAAGCTAGAATGATATAATTATCCGGCTAGTCCTCAATAAAGTGGAGGAGAGGGATTGAGTTTCAGGTTGTCTATAATTACCAGATCACATTAATTAATATTCAATGAGTGTTTACGATATACCTTTCTGGTCAAAGGATTTTTATGACCACAAAGCTAGGTGGATCCATTACTATAACCAGATTAGGGCAGTGGCGAATGAGATCAAATTTCGCGGTAAAGATCTCAAGTCTTTCCGTGTTCTCGAGGTTGGTCCATCGCACGGCCAGGTGACCTCTTATTTGAAAAAATTTGGCGTTGATACCACCACGATTGATAATAAAAAAGAGTATAGTCCGGATGTCCTGGGTTCGGTTTACGAGATGCCTTTTCCAGATAATTCGTTCGATATGATTTTGATCTGTGAGGTGTTGGAGCATATGCCATACGAACAGTTTCCGGTTGCCCTCAAGGAGCTTTACCGAGTGACCAAGAAAACTGTGTTTTTCTCGGCCCCGGATACCAGGAGGACCTTTTCGGGTCTTTACCTGAAATTGCCTTTTTTGAAAGCGGTTGAATTTATCCTCAAACTTTCGACTCGCCAAAATGAAATCATGGACGGTCATTTTTGGGAAATTGGTAAACGCGATTTTTCCGTCTCAAGAGTCAAAGCCGATATTGAAAAAGCTGGCTTCAAAATTCTTGAAGATAAGGTTTACTACGATACTCCCAAAAATCACTATTTTTGGCTGGAGAAGTAATTTGATGATTCATGTTTGCTAAGTTAATAAAAAATAAAGAAGCTTGGTTTAGGGTCTCACTCGTGACAACAATTTTGCTGGCGATTGCCGAGATCGCTTTGCTTTTAATGTACAGGGAGACTTGGGTTGATGAGCAAATTTATCTTTTCAAAAGCCTGGTAATATTAAGGGGCGATTTTGTTCCCTTTGGCGATATTTTGGTTGAATACCCGCCGGCTTTTATCTTGATTTACGGATTGCCCCAGCTAATCTTTGGTGCCGGTTTCTATGTCGGCAGGCTGACCGCCGTTCTTGTTTTGGTCATCTGTCTAATATTGTTTTTTAAATTAGCTGAAAAACTCAGTAGCCGATGGTTGGCTCTCGGTTCGGTAATTTTTCTTCTCAGCAATGTTCTACTGATCGGCAATTATATTTCGGTCTCTCTCTACGCTCCGAGTTTGCTTGTAATGCTGGTAATGGTTTATACGGAAACCTTGTCAATCAAGTCTCGATCTAAAATAATAATTGCGGGCATTTGCGGGGCGCTGCTGATCCTGATCAGGATTAATTTGGTGCCGGTCGTAATCGTCTATCTGGCTTATCTGATCTGGCAGAAGACTTCTCTGAAGCAGGTATCCTTATTTGTGGGGGTTTTCGCGGCCGTTGTAATTCTCGGCTATCTGCCAATCGTTCTCAGTAATCCAACTCTGGCGATTAGCTACATCCTGTCTCCTTTCCATGTCTTAGGACCCCTTAAGGCCTTGCCGACTAACGGTGTTTCGAGTCCTGGTCTAAGTAGCATGCTTCTGGTTTTGGCCGAATTTATCAAAGAGTATCTTATCTACCTGGCCTTATTTTTGGCTGTGGCCTTTGCTTTCGTCAAAGGACTTTCTAAAGAAGTGGCGATTCGGCAGTTTTTAATTCAAGAAAAGATTTATGTTTTCGTGACGGTTTTGGGCGTCGCCCTGATAGCGACACATTATTTTTATTGGCGGATTGCCGGCAACTTGTACTACGCTAACTATTTTATCCCAATCTTGGTGTTGTCGGCGATAATCGGGACTTTCAAATTTACGGACGATAAGTCACCTTGGGTTTTAGTTTTAATTGTCGGGATAATTCTGAACTTTGGCGCTAATATTTTGAGGACTGATGTGGTCTCCAGCCCAAATTCAGAGTCCGATCTCACCAGAGTCGAAAGGGGGGCAGCTTTTGTCAAAGCTAACACCCAACCGACTGATACCGTTGTTGCGTTTGACAACTCTATTTTTCAAGTTTATCTGGCAGGACGGAAGACTTACCCGCAATTGATTAACCGCGACTTTTATTATCTGGGAGGGGAATCTAAGGAAGTCGCCTCATCGTTATTGATGTACAATTTTGACATGCTGACTGATTGGATCAAAAATAGTGACTACCTGGTTCTTCATGAAGAAAGTTGGCCGGTAATGTTTAGGCGAGCCTTCTGGAAGGACAATGTGAAAGTGGATGGTCGGCTGGAAATCGAAAAGTTGCTGAAGGATCGATTCACGCTTGTCGGAACCGAAAAAAATGTGTATCCTCGAAAGTATACCGAGGGTAACGATGGTGGCACCCTCTTACTATATAAGAGAATCAAATGATCTCAGTTATTGTGCCGGTCTACAACGAGAAGGATAATGTCGGACCTCTGGTTAAAGAGCTGGTTTCAGTTGTCGGTAAAGAAACAAAGGATTTTGACATCATCATTGTCGATGATGGTTCAGCTGACAGCACTTACAATGAGTTAAAAAAGCTGGCGGAGACCGAGAAGCATTTGAAGGTTATAAAATTTAGCCGCAACTTCGGTCAAACCTCCGCTTTTGCGGCCGGCATCGAGGCGTCGAAGGGGGACATCATTATCACAATTGACGGCGATCTCGAGAATGACCCCAACGACATCCCTAAGATGCTCCGAATGATTGAAAGCGGAGTTGATCTGGTTTCCGGCTGGCGCAAGAACCGTTGGCAAGGTCAACTGTTTACCCGCAGATTGCCTTCACTTTGCGCCAATAAGTTGATTTCCGCCATTAGCGGGGTCAAGCTCCACGACTATGGCTGCATGCTTAAAGTGTATCGGCGTGAAGTGATCAAAGATGTCTCGCTTTATGGTGAGATGCACCGTTTTATCCCGGCTTATGTTAAATATAATGGCGCCAATATCGCCGAAGTTGAGGTTAATTATCGGCCGAGGCGATTTGGGGTCAGTAAGTATGGTTTGGGAAGGGTTTCCAAAGTTATTTTGGATCTTCTATTTATCAGGTATATGATGAATTATATGAATAAGCCGATCAGATTTTTTGGCGGGATTGGCATGTTCTCTTTGCTTCTGGGGCTTGTTTCCGGTTTGGCGGCGATAATTTTAAAAATTATGGGCCTCAGAAATCTGGTTGCGACGCCTTTGCCAATCTTCTCGGCAATCTTTGTAATTGTGGGAATTCAGCTTTTGGTGATGGGTATTTTGGCGGAAATGATCATGAGAACTTACTACGAGTCTCAACACAAGACGCCGTACAAAGTTAAAAATCGAATCAATTTTTAAGTTGTCTCGGCCAAGTATGATTAAAAAAAAGATACTAATGATTGCGCCAACTCCGTTTTATTCCAATCGGGGCTGTCACATGAGAATTTTTGAAGAGGCCAGGTGGTTATCAAAGGATCATTATTTGGTCAAAATTGTCACTTACCAGGTTGGCGACAATCCGGAAGGTTTTGATGTTGAGCGGATTCCCGACTGGTTTTTTTGGAGTCGGGTCGGTCTTAAGGCTAACCAGCCGACTTGGCATAAAATTTATTTAGATTTTTTTCTTTTGCTTAAGACCTTTGTCGTGGCGATCAAATTTCGTCCGGCGGTCCTGCATTGTCACCTGCATGAAGGCGCGCTAATCGGCCTTCTCGTCGGTCCTTTATTGGGAGCCAAAGTGATTTTTGATAGCCAGGGCGGTTTGACTGACGAATTGTCGAGATTCAAGATGATTGAAAAAGGTTCCCTCCTTTATGGCATTTTTCTATTGATCGAAAAAGCGATTTACCGCCTCGTGCCAACTATCGTGGCGAGTAATGAGAGTAACTATGCGATGTTGCGTGATTTGTTCAAGGTTCCGGAGACCAAATTAAGACTGGTGCCTGACGCCATTAGTTTCGATATCAAGACAGATCCAAAAGTGACCGAAACCTTAAGGAAGGAAATGAAAATCCCGTCTGATCGAAAAGTTATCGTCTATCTCGGCAGTTATACCGAAGTACAAAATGTTGAAGCGGTTTTGAAACTGGCGGAAGTTATGAAAAGTAAACGACAAGATATTTTTTGGGTCTTGCGAGGTAATGGCGATGTGGCCCATTATCAAAATTTGGTTCAAACGCTAAAATTGTCCGACCGGGTGTACTTAGGTGACGTGATTCCTTATTTGGATTCACAAAGCTACTTGGCTTTGGGTGACTTTGCTATTACTTTGAAACTCCGCACCACCGAAAGTAATGGCAAGTTACTAAGTTATGCTTTGGCCAGGTTGCCGATAATTGCTCTAGATCATCAGTCCAATCGATCTTTAATTGGCGATTCGGCCTGTTATCTGGGAGGGGACGGTGACTATGAGGCCTGGTCAAGTAAGTTATCAAAGTATCTGGATTTGCCGAAATCGACGCACGAGGAAACGGCTCGGCAATTAGAAAAAAAGATCAAGGCCTGTTATGCTTGGGAAAGCATTATTAAAAAATTAGAATCGATTTATGACGGAGACAATATCTAACTGTCCGCTTTGCAACAGTGTGAATTATCGGGAGGTTATTAGTTTGCCTGAAATCGGCGGTTCTGGACCGGAAGTTTTTACTTTCAGACGCTGTCTTAATTGTGGTGTGATGTTTCTGGCGGTGCGACCGCCGGCCTCTGAAATGGCGAGATATTACCGAGACGATTATGAGCCGTATCAAAACACTTACCATCCGATTGCCGAGGCTTTTGTCGGTTGGCGAACCAAAAAAGAGGGGAAGATGCTTCTAAAATATTGTCCGTCGGCCAAAGACTTGCTCGATGTTGGAGCCTCTTGGGGCAAATACATTAAGGCGATGCGCGACCGCCTCAATTTTAAGGTGGTTGGAGTTGAACCTAATTCGGCCATGTGTGCCGAGGGGAAGCGCCGGGGATTGGATCTGCGAGCAGGTGAACTGCTGGCTCAAAAATTTCCCGATCAGTCGTTTGATATTTTGGTGATGAATCACGTAATTGAACACCTTTCCAGCCCGAGAAAAGAAGTCAGAGAAATTTTTAGAATCTTGAGGCCGGGCGGTCTGGCGTTGCTAAGAACGCCAAATGAAGATACTCCCGAAAGGCATTTTTTTGGCCGAGCTTGGTTGGCTTATGAATTTCCACGCCATCTGATCTTGTTTAATCGCGAGACCCTGAGTCGACTTTTGGAAAAGGAGGGCTTTGAGGTGATAAAAGTCTGGTTTGAAAAAACACCCAACGATATTATTCTCTCGATAAAAAATTTCGGTCAACTCAAAAAGTGGCCACTAAAACTGACCAAGTTTTTTGACATCAATAATCTCTTTCTGCTTTGCCTGTTCCAGCCGATTGCACTTTTGTCTGGGCTATTTTCTAAAACCGGTCGCATGGTTATTTTGGCTAAAAAAAAGAGCCGATGAAACAAAAACTAAAACAAAATTTAATCTTTCTGGCAAAATTTGCTGCTAGTATTTTGTTGATCAATTTTCTACTGACCAAAATCGATTACCAGTCGGTTCTGGCGGTTCTTGGCGAACTTAAATGGGGTTACTTTGCAGTTGCGGTCCTGATTTCATTTGTGGCGCTCTTTATCAATGCCTACAAATGGCGGATTTTGCTTACGCCAATCATTAGCACCGTGTCGGTTATAAAATTATTCGAGCTCAACCTCATTGGACTATTTTACGGTAATTTCTTGCCGGGTGGACAATTGACCGGGGAAGTGGTTAAGACTTACCGGGTTTTGCCTTTGTTATCGGAAAAATACAAAATTGTCTTTTCGGTTTTCTTTGATCGAGTCACCGGTTTTATCGCACTCTCAATTCTTGGCGCGGTGGTATTTCTGGTTGCCGGTCCAAATTTAGCGCGACCCAACGCAATCGAATGGTCTTTTGCTATCTTGTTTTTGATCTCGGTAGTCTCAGTCCTGCTTTTTAACAAGAAATTTTTCAGCCTAATGGTTAAGGTCGGCTCGCTTTTGATTCCGGCTCAAGGTTGGCCTGACCGGATTTTCAAAAATTTGGTCAGTGGTTTTAATCTTTATCTTGGCGACTATAGGCTCATCGGGAAGTCGATCATGGTCGGCGTTGTCTTTCAATTTGTAAACTTTCTATCACTTTATTTTGTTTCCTTGGCTTTAAACCTGCCGATTGGTCTCACTAATATTATTTGGGTCTATGCTCTAGTCAGTGTCATCTTGTTTATCCCGATTAGTATTATGGGGCTTGGTCAAAGGGAAATCAGCTTCGTCTATCTGCTAGGGCTTATCGGTGTTTCTGAGACGCACGCGGTCAGCTTGTCACTTGGTGTTTTTGTGAGTATCTTGGCCGGTGCGTTAGTTGGCGGTTTGCTTGAATTGGCTTATTTTCTTAGAAATCGCCAGAGAGGGTCTCAGGATAAAAGCGTTGTTTAAAGGAACTTTTAGTTGAGATATAATTCTAAATTAATAATTATGTGCGGCATAACTGGCTTCTATGGACAAGGTTCAAAGGCTGATCTTCAGGCGATGAATGACACGCTTATTCATCGTGGTCCGGACTCGGAAGGACTGTATTTCGAAAATGGCAAAATCGGTCTCGGTTTCAGACGGTTGGCCATTATTGACGTCCGCGGTGGCAATCAGCCGATTTGGAACGAGACGAAAGATGTAGCGGTTATTTTTAATGGTGAAATTTATAATTTCCAAGATTTACGCAACGACTTGGAGAAGCGTCATCGCTTTGTGACCAAAACTGACACGGAAGTTATCATCCACCTTTATGAGGAAGTCGGGGAAAAGTGTTTTGAGAGGCTAAATGGCATGTTTGCCATTGCCGTCTATGATTTAAAGAAAAATAAGTTGGTGATCGCCCGTGATCGATTCGGCAAAAAACCGCTTTATTATGCCGAACGAGAGGGGACGGTAATTTTCGGTTCTGAGCTCAAGGCTCTTCTCAAGCACCCACTGATCAGAAATCCCAAACTCGACGCCACTTCGCTTAATCTGTATTTGACGCACGAGTTTGTGCCGTCGCCGAGAACCATCTATCAGAATATTTTTAAAGTTGAGCCCGGAACGGCGATTTCCTTCGACCGATCAGGTAAATGGGAATTGCAATTTTATTTTTTAAAGTACAATAAAGATGAGCCGCGTTTGAGCGAAACGGAATATTTGGAAAAGTTGGATTTTTTGCTCGGTGATGCGGTCAAAAAGCGTTTAGTTTCGGATGTGTCGCTCGGAATATTTTTAAGCGGTGGACTTGATTCTGGCGCTGTAGCGCATTATGCGATGAAGTTTGGCAGCCAGCAGGCGCGAACTTTTTCGATCGGTTTTGATGATAAATCTTTCGACGAATCGGAGTGGAGTAGCCTGACCGCCGATTATCTCGGAACTTTGCATCAGAACAAAAATTTTTCGGCCAAGGAGATGCAGGACCTGATTCCGCAGGTTGCCAAATTGATTGATGAACCGGTCTCCGATGCGGCGCTCTTTCCCAATTATCTCTTGTCGAAATTTGCCAGAGAAAATGTGACAGTTGCTCTCGCCGGTGACGGGGGTGATGAAATATTTTTCGGTTACCCGACTTTTCAATCGGCCAAGATTTCTGATTGGTTTAGAAAGATTCCGGAGAGTTTAAGGCGGTCGCTTTTGGAACCGACGGTCGGCCTGCTTCCGACTTCCTTCAATAATATTACTTTAGACTATAAACTGAAGCGTTTTTTCACGGGTCTTCATTACCCAAAAAAGTATGAGCAGCTGATTTGGGTCGGTTCGTTTACACCCGAAGAGAAGCGGGGATTGTTGCACGAAGATTTTCTGAGTCAAATCGAACCCGGCTCAGAGTTTTCCTTCGTCGATAAGTATCGAGATCCGATTAAAGGAGCCGGTGAACTCGATCAGGTTGGAGATTTTTATTTGAGGACTTATTTGGCTGATGGGGTTTTGGCGATTAAAGATCGGGCGAGCATGATGGCATCTCTCGAGCTTCGCGCGCCGTTCCTCGACTACCGGCTGGTTGATTTTGCCGCTTCGCTACCGACAGATTTGAAAATGAAGGGTTTCAATACTAAGTATCTCTTGAAGAAACTGATGGAAGGTAAGTTGCCCGATGAGGTGGTTTATCGACCCAAAAAAGGCTTTGGCATCCCGATTGCCAAATGGCTTCGAGGCGAGCTGAAAGATTTTATGCTCGAGACTTTGAGTGAGGAGTCAATTAACGAAGGAAAAATTTTCAACTATAGTTTCATAAAAAAACTAATAGACGATCATTTATCCGGCAAGAAAGATAACCGTAAATTACTTTGGACACTGTTGGTTTTTGAGTTGTGGCGTAAAGAGTGGCTCAAAGCTTAATTGCTTTGCTCCAGTTGGTAGATCTGAATGCCGTCTGCGTCGTAAACTATCTTTAGGCTGAGCCGTTTATCCAGGCTTACTGATAGAGCCTTTTCCCGTGGCCCGAGATAGAGATAATCGACTCGGTATGATTTGGCCTGTCGCATAATCACGTCCGGGTTATAATCCTGATCGATTTTATCGATGTCATTGGTCGGGATAGTAATGGCGTTAAATCCTCCGTTGGTGAAAATTGATCCGCCTTCAGTCGCCCTGTATTTGTCACCAAAAAGATAAGAGATGCCGGCTTCGTCATATTTTGTTGGTTGATGATCGGGGAAATAATTCGCTCTAAGCTGACTTTTCGAAATTCCAAAGAGAGCATTGGTCAAGTAAAATCTGTCCAAGATTTCTTTAATCGGGGACGTCGTGAGCAGGCAGTTTGGTTGCAAGATTTTGTTCGTCCCGAAGTTCATGATATAGGTGTTGGTCATAAAAGACGGTGAAGCGACTACGGCCGAACGGTCGGTATTTTTAGAAAGCCAGTCGATGGCTTTTATCTCTGAAGTTGCAACATCGGTCGTAAGATTGTCCAAGTAAAATTGTCTTTGAATTAAGGAGGCCTTTAGAAAAATCGCCAGAGTCGCCACAATCAAAAACCAGCCGACGATTTTGTCGAGAGAGACCCCAAAATATTTTCGGAGGAGATACAGGGCGATTGTTAATACCGGCAAGCCGATGGCAATCACGAAGGCCTGAATCTTGACTCCTAGGTCAGAAGTGCCGCTAGCTTTCCAGATCAAGATGGTGGCAATTATGATTGCGGTGCCTAAAATTTTAGTGAAACTGAAGACCGGATTCCAAATGAAAGATCTGTATTTGCGAGCGAATAAAATGGAAAGGGACAGTAGAGTAATCGAGATTATTACCTGTTCCGGTTTGATCCAGTGGTCCGGTTGAGGATTGAAGCCTGTAATTATTTGAATGTTGTAAACTATAAAGACCGGCAAAAGCAAACTGGCGAAAAAAATTCCGGTTTTAAAACTGCCGCCGATTTTTTTCCAACTGAAGTAAGAGATGAGTGCCAGCAAGCCCTGCTGAGCATAGAAAAACAAAACTCGCGGGTAAAGGAAGAATTCTTTAGAGTGTTCCGGACCCAGCCTTGAGACGACATCTTGATATGTTGGTAGCCTTGTAAGTCGCCAAAAGTTTAGCCAGTAGAATATTGAGATGATTGTGCCGGTTGTGGCGGCGTAAAAAAGTTTTTTGGCTAAAGCGAACTCCTTCTTGGCTAAAAGAATTACTAAGGCAAAAAATATTCCTAGCGCTGCGTAGACGTAATAGTAAAAGTAGACATAAAACAAAAGACCGAAGGTGATACCAAGCAGAACCACTATTAGTTTTTCGCCGTTTCTCTTCAGAAATCTGACGAAAAAATATAGAAAAGCTGAAAAGAATGGCAAGGTTAATTGCGGGTCTTCAAATCTATCAAGAGGCAAGCGGCCGGGGATATTGGAGATTTGATTCCAAAACCAAGACAAGTAGTATTCGTTATAGGGTGGGAAAAAGGCCAGATATCGAGGTAAAACGCACATGATGGCGGCGCCGAATATTGAATATAGTTTCGATTTTGTAATCTCAAAAAGTATCACATAGAATATGAAAAAGATAATCGCCGGGAAGATAAAATCACTGGCGGTAAATCCGAAATCAATTCGGTTGAATAATTTAGAAATGTAGCCGACAATGATGTGTGGCAAGGGCGGCATAAAAGTCGGCGAATCGGTATGTTCGTAAGTCGCCGCATCGCCGGTTGGATAGCCGTTAAAAAAGACTTCGCGCACCCTTGGGGTCGTGAAGTGCCTTTCATCAAGATTGATGGTGGTTGGTATGTACCGGCTACCTGAAGTTGCGTAGTCGCGGTATAAAACTAGATTAGGTAAGACTTGGATTACACCAAGCGCGATGGCCAGAATTATCGCTATCCGGTGTCTTTTTAAGTATGCGCGCATGGCTTTCGGTCTTTAATTAAACAATGCAAAGTATATCAGGGTTTAAAGGTAATGGTAATGGTAGACGGGTACTCGGCCGAGCGGTCGTTTTTGGTCGATACTTAACTAAATGGATTTGGAGTTTGGTGCATGCTACACTATTACATCAAAGAGCGGACTGTTTTATCTTAAGTGTTTAGATTTTTTACTAATTTAGCTTAGCTCGTAAGTGTGAATCCCAAATGGATATAGGCCTATACCGAGAATTTGATAAAATTGGCAATGACAATTGGTGGTATGCCGGCCGGAGAAAAATTATTTCCACGATTCTTCACCCTTTTTTAATTCCAGGAGATCTGTCCAAAAAGCGAGTCTTGTCTGTCGGCTGCGGGACCGGCCAAGAGTTGGATTTTCTCGGTCGCTATGGTTCAGTCGCGGGAGTCGATAAGAGCGAGGAGGCAATTTATTTTTGCCGGAAAAATAATCCCAAAAGTTTGGTGGCAGTCGCCGATGCCGAAAAGCTGCCTTTTCCAGATAAAGTTTTCGCCCTGGTTTTCATCTTAGATGTAATTGAACACGTCGATAACCCCAACGCGGTTTTAAATGAGATTGACCGAGTCCTCAAAGATGATGGTACGGTTGTTTTGACTGTGCCGGCTTATAATTTTCTCTGGAGCAAAAGCGATGAAAGGTCACATCATAAATGTCGATTCACTGCAGGGCGGTTGCGAGATTTGGTCAGTCAACGGTTTGAGGTTAAAAGACTGACTTATTTTAATACCATATTTTTCCCGGCAATTGCATTGATTAAAATTGCTTTAGGAGTATTTGAGCCCAAGGGCCTTTCCCAATACGAAGTTTCGAACCCACCAAAGCTGCTCAATGAGATCTTGAAAAAGGTGTTCTTGTCCGAAGCTTTTCTCTTGAGGTATTTCCGACTGCCTTTCGGGGTTTCGATCGGTACCGTCCTGGTTAAGAAAAGATAGGTCAATTAGTCCCGGTGTAATATCCAACAAGAGATGCTTGTTATCATTTTAACCACGTGAGCTGCCAATTTAGGCGGTTACTATAATTGTTGCTATAATTTGTTCTCAAACGGGAGTTTAAGTTAAACCGATTAAATGGCCAATCCTTCAGTGCCAGATAACATCAGTATTCCAAAAGCCTTTGTGACCGGCGAGGTTCAGATGGGCTTTTGGAGTTATGTCAAAAAAGGGGTAAGTGCCGCCGATTCTTTTTTTGTACTCCGGGCGTTGTCGATTTATCAGTACGGCGTTTATCAGTTGCTTTTGACTTCCTACGCGATACTTTCCGATGTCTTTCTAGATTTGTTCGCCACAGTTTCCGGCAACGATGTCATCCTTTTGGTTGGACAAGGTAAGGAGGCTCAAGCTAAGAAACTTTATTTTGAGTATGCCAGATTCCGTCTCTTGATGGCGCTTATCCCTTTTCTCGGCATCTTTTTCTTTGCGCCAATCTTCTTTACCCGCTATGGGCCGGAAGCCATAGTTTGGATCAGGATTCTCTCTTTGCTTTTTATCGTCGACGCCGCTTCAAATTTATTCCGACTGGCCCTAAATTTGCGATTGGATTTTAAAACTTTGGCGATTATGCCGACTACGCAAAAGTCGATACAGCTTGTATTTCTGGTTTATTTTTACTTTTTCTCAAACCTATCTCTTACCAATGTGATTTTTTCGCTAGTGGCGGCCCCGATCATATCTATTTTGGTATTTTCACCGGCTTTGCGCCGAGCGTTTGCACCGTGGCGCCACTTAACTCCTGATCCGGGACAAATGTTTGTACCAGTCATCCGGACCTACGGTTTCTGGGAAGTTCCACAGCTGCTTTTTAAAGGTTTGACCGGCAAAGTAAGCCCATTTGTCATTAAGCTCTTCTTGAACACTGAGGCAGTCGGCATCTTCGGTGTTGCCAATACGGCTATTTCGATTCTCAAGGACTTGCTGCCAATCAGAACTTTGACGACTCTCATTCCGCGCAAGGCGGCCGATCGGAAGTATTCTGATTATTTGTTTCGGCATGGGACCAAGCACTACACTCTGATGTCGCTCGTCGTCAGTGTGGCGGGACTGATTTTTTATCCCGTCGCAATTTATTTGTTTTTCCCAAAATTCAGCGCCTCAATTCCGATTTTCTCAGTTTTGATTTTGGGCGTGCCAATTTTTGCTTTCGTTAAACTCTTGGCCGTTTTCCTGGTGGCAAAACGCCGACAGCGCTTCATTTTCTATCAGATGATTTTTGACAATGTCGTCGGAATCAGCTTGATGCTCCTCTTCCTGCCTTTTTGGGGGCTTATGGGCATGGCGGTAGCTTCAGTCTCGGCCGACTTTATCACCGATGCTGGCCGGTTCATCTATCTGGTTAAAACCGGTTTTGTCAGACCATTTTCTTTTCGTACCCTGTTCCGTTGGACCGAGGAGGACAGTAAAATTTATCAAAATGTGTGGCGGCACTTTCGACAGGCTTTCCTCGACAAGATTTCCGGGGTTTGAGGCCACTTGTAGTCGGGACCGTAAAATCGTATAGTGTAGCTTCGTTATATAATAATCATCACAATTATAATTAGTACATAATTAATATGGCCAGAACGAATTCCAAATTAAAAAATTTTTACGACAAGGTCTACTTGAAAGGCGAGAAGAAACACTACAGCAAACTGCTTTTGGGAGACAAGATTACCGAGGAGAAAAAGGCAATCCTTGGCGAGGTGTCTTGGTCAGGCAAGAAAGTGCTCGATGTTGGTTGCGGCACAGGGGAGCTGGCGTTTCTGGTTGCTAAGGAAGGGGCAGAGAAAGTAGTAGCGATCGATTATTCGGCATCGGCGATTGAAGTTGCCAACGCGAATTACCATTCTGACAATTTAGCCTATCGTTGCGAGGATATTAATAAGATTTCCGGTTCTTTTGATGTCATAACAGTGGTTGGAGTCCTGGAGCACATTGATGATCCCTTGAAGCTCCTTAAAAAGCTCAAGAAGATGTTGGCACCGAAAGGCTCGATTATTGTCACTTGCCCGAACTGGTCAAATCCGAGGGGATATATTCTGCTCGCGCTCAAGGACCTTTTTGATGCCGAAATCACTCTGGCCGATATCCATTATTTTACTCCCGTTGAATTTGAGAAGTGGTCTAAGCTGCTTAAGATGTTTTTAAGCTGGAAGACCTTGGAGCATGACTGGGGTCATGGAAAAAAACTCATCAAAGATTTTACTCGGCGCCTGCCAAACGTGCTCAAACCTTTAAAAGGCGCCTCCAAAACCGGCATTGATACATTTATCAAATGGTTGGATAGTCATGTGTCAGAACTCGAGGGTGAGTTGAAGCACAATGGAGCTACCGGCTTTTATCATTTCCGTCTGGACTAGTTTCTGTCAGAATGGCCGTATCGGAACGCTCGGCTGTGACAATTTGGGTGGAAATGCTGTTGTACAGATTGAACTAAGCTAACGCTAATTTAACGATGCATCAGAGAGTCGTATTTTTAACTCTATTTGAAGGGATCGAGGGGAAAAATCTGCTGCGGTCTCCCTTTGTTAGTCATTTGCTGTCCGGCCAGGATATTAAAATTGTCTGTTTTGTTAAAAATGACGAGAGGAAGATTGGCTATGAAAAGCTCTTCAAACATCCGAGGCTGTTTTTTGAGGCCGTCGATTTTCCTAAAACAGTTTGGCCGGAAAAAATTTTTGCGACTCTGAAGTTTTATCAGATTTGGACTGAAACTACGGATTTGCGAGCTAAGATGGTCAAAGAGCGCGACGGTCAATTTTTTGCCTATTATTTTAAGCTTTTGCTTCATCGAGTATTGGCACGGCGACTCATGAGAGTCGTCATCCGTTTCCTCGATAGCCGGCTAATAAAAGATCGGACTTTTAAAAAGTATTTTAAAAAATACCAGCCGAGTTTGATTATTTGCGCCCAGTTGTTTGAAGAGATTGAGGTCCATTTGGTCAAGCGGGCCAAAGCTGAAGGCGTGAAGACTGTTTGCTTCATTAATACTTGGGACAAAGTCACAGCCAGAAACGCTTTCCGTGTTCTAGTCGATAAGTTTATAACTTACAATGAGATCGTTAAGACTGAGCTCATCGAAAATGATGATGTGAAGGCTCAAGACGTTTACGTATCCGGAATCCCTCAATACGATTATTTCTTTGATGACTCGGCTCTTGAAATAATCAAAGAGACTTTCAAGATTGAGGTGCCAAAGCTCCGGACTCGAGAGGAGTTTTTGAATAGTATCGGTCTTACCAAAGATGAGAGGTTTATTTTCTACGCTCCGGTTGGCAGTGTCTATAGTAATGACGATTGGGCGATTATTGATCTTTTGACGGAATCAATAAAGCAAGGACAGTTTGGCTCCGGTCTCGAGCTCTTTGTCCGGTTTCCACCAAATGATTTTGTAAACAAAGCTGAGTCTGACAAGAGAAAAGATCTTCATTTTTATGCTCCGGGAATCCGTTTCTCTTCGAAGCGGGGGAGCGACTGGGATATGAGTTTTGCAGATATCATGTCGCTCAAGGAAACTCTCAAATACTCAGAGTTGGTAATTTGCTATGCCTCCAGTATCTCAATTGATGCCAGTATCTTTGAAAAACCCATCATTAATATAAATTTCATAACTCGGGCCTCGAGTTTGATGATTAAAACACCTACAGCGTTTTATCCCATGACCCATTATCAAAAGGCGCTCAAGACAGGGGCGATTGATTTGGCAAGCTCAAAGGAGGAAATGATTGAGCTCATAAAGGGTTATATTAAGAGTCCAGATGAAAATCGGGGTAATCGTGATAATCTGGTGGCTCGGCAGTGCCAATTTAAGGATGGCTTGGCTGGCAAGCGAATGGCCGATTTTGTGAAGTCCTGCTTGACATAATAGCCTTTTTGCATTCTAATATTTAGATGCCCTCAAAAACCGGTAAATCGTCGTCAAAAATTGTACCGAAGCCTGGCCGAAGCGGCGCTTTTGTCATTGCTGAAATTGGCAAAAATTTTATAATTTCTGAACAGGATGAGTCTCCAGAGACTTATCTTAAGCGGGCCAAAGATTTGATCCGAGAGTCTTATGAGGCCGGTGCCGATGCGGTTAAATTTCAGACCCACCATTTTGAAGATGAGCAGATACCGGAGAAGATTTTTTCGCCACATTTCAACGGTGCGGATCGTTACAATTGGGTCCTGAGGAATAGTCGGCTTACTCCGATAGAATTTTGGCGGGAAATCAAAAACTATGCCGATCATCTGGGAATTCAGTTTTTTATCACTCCGATGTCGCGTGGGGCAGTGCGGAAGGTTGCAGACCTCAGTCTGCCTTTTTGGAAGATCGGATCCGGCGATGTGACTGATTTTTTGATGATCGACGAATTGGCCAAGTTTAATAAGCCGATTATTATTTCGACCGGTATGGTCAGTTTGAAAGAGTTGGATAAGGTGGTAAGTTATATCAGGGCTAAGGGAGTTAGGCCTGTAATCATGTACTGTGTCAGCAAATATCCGGCGCCAAAAGAAGCTTTCAATCTTGGCACGATTGAATTTTTGAAGGAAAAATACCCAGACTTGCAGATTGGCTTTTCGGATCATTCGGTTGATAATCATGACATCGCTCTTTCTGCGGTCGCACTAGGTGCTAGTTTAATTGAAAAGCATGTCTCGTATTCCAGAGACCATTGGGGACCGGACCACAAGGCCTCTTTAACCTTTGCTGAGTTACGCGAACTGGTTGAAGAGATCCGTAGCGGAACGAAGAAGCTCGAGGTCGGAGATTTTTACGGTTCCAAAGGCAAAGAGTTGGCTGGCGCGACCAGCGAATTCCGTCCATTTTTTCGAAAAGCTTTTGTCGCGGCGCGTGATATCAAAAAAGGTGAAGTGATTACTTTGGATAATATTTTGGCCATGAGACCGGCGCTTTTGCTGGGAGGAATTCCGTCAGAAGATTTGACCAAAGTTGTCGGCAAGAAAGCTAACTGCGGAATTAAAAAACTTAATCCGATTAAAGCTGAAAATTTAAATTAAAAACAATGAAGAAGACCATAACTCCTAAAAGAAAAGTTTGTTTCGTCATTACGAGCTTTATTCATTATTCCAGAAGCATCCTGATTTTGGAGGAGCTCCGAACTCGTAAAGATGTGGAACTTTACATAATTGTCGGTGGCACTGCCATCTTGAGCAAATATTCTGCGAGCTCGGCTTATGTTCGGAAAATCTTGGAACAGGACGGCTATAAAAACATTTATGAGCTTCACTTTAATTTGGAGGGCGATGATGCGATTGTTAAAACAAAAACAATCGGTCTTGGGGTAATCGAATTTGCCAGCATTTACAACCATATCAAACCGGACATGGTTGTAATTAGGGGTGATCGGTTCGAGATTTTCGCCGCCGCAATCGCGGCAGCCAATATGAATATTCCAATCGCTCACATCGAAGGTGGAGATGTGTCGGGCACGATTGATGAGAGCTTGAGGCACGCGATTACCAAGCTGTCTCATATCCATTTCACCACCAACGATGAGGCCAAGGAGCGCGTTATCAGGATGGGCGAGAATAAGGATTACGTTTTCAACTTCGGCAGTCCGGAGGTTGAAGTGGTGAGTAAAATGCCCCTCAAGGCTGACCGAGTTAATTTGGAGGAGACCGGTAGCGGAGCCAAGCTTGATCCGAGCAAAGAATTTCTGATGGTGATGTATCATCCGGTCACGACCGAACTTGATAAAATCGGAGAGAATGTCAGGACTCTTCTAAATGCCGTTCATAAAACCAAGATGCCGACGATTTGGTTTTGGCCCAATTTTGACGCCGGTGCGGAACAGATCTCTCATGAACTCAGAGTCTTCAAAGAGCATGTTAAAGATCATCGAATCAGATTTATGCGTTACCTGCCACCTAAAGACTTTATCTGGCTACTGAGACGAACCAGTTGTCTGGTTGGCAATTCTTCCGCCGGCATCAAAGAAACATCTTTTTTGGGTGTGCCGGTAATTGATGTTGGCACCAGGCAGAATGGACGCTTGAGTTCAAGTAATGTCGTGAAGGTTGGTTATAATGAAGCGAAGATTGTTGAGGCTATAAAAAACCAGGTAAAAAATGGCCGTTACCCAGTTTCCGATATCTACAAGGGTGAAGATACCGCTAAAAAAATTGCGGAAAAAATTGCTACAGCTAAGCTATATGTTCAAAAGAAATTTGAGTAGATTAAAATGAATCAAGACAGGAAAAAATACAATATTCTCGGTGTTATTCCGGCTAGGGGCCAGTCTAAAGGTTTGCCTGGGAAAAATATTAAAAAATTGGCCGGTAAGCCGATGATTGCTTATACTATCGAGGCGGCTAAGAAAAGCCAGTTGATCAGTCATCTGATTGTTTCTACTGATGATAAAAAAATTGCCGCCATCTCTAAAAAATATGGAGTCGAGGTGCCATTTTTACGTCCGGCCGAATTGGCCAAAGATGACACGCCACAGTTGCCGGTTATGCAGCACGCTATCAACTTTATGGAGCAGCGCGAAGGACTTAAGTTTGATTACATTGTCATTTTGCAACCAACCTCACCTTTGAAAACTGTCGAGATAATTGATGGCACTCTCGATGAGCTGATTAAGTCAGGCGCCGACAGCGCAGTTTCAATTGCCGAAGTCCGATCTAATCATCCGATTAAAATTAAAAAATTTGAAAATGGCAAAGTGATTCCTTTTTGTCTGCCGGAGCCGGAAGGTTTGAGGCGCCAAGATTTCCCCAAAGCCTACAAACGAAGCAGTGATGCTTACGCGATGAAGCGTGACACGATTATGGTTAAGAACCGCTTGTACGGCGATAATATTGCCGGTTTTGTGGTTGATTCGGAATTTGTCGTTGATATCGATTCCCAGGAAGATTTTCTGGTGGCGGAGTATAAGCTCAAAAAGTTTCAAGGAGAGCGCCTCAGGACTTAATCTAAAATTTCTGCTAAAATCGATTTCTATGAAAGATAACCTTGTTGTCGGAGGGGGCGAAGTCGGGTCGGCTATCAATAGCATCTTAAAAGGATCGGAAATTTTTGATATCGATCCGACTAAGAATTCGGTCAGCCAAAAGAGATACCTAAATTTGCACATCTGCTTTCCTTACAATAGGGATTTTGTGAAAAGCGTACAGAAGTATCAAAAACAGTTTAAACCGAGTCTGACAATTATCCACTCAACAGTTCCACTGGGGACGTCGGATAAACTTAAAGCCGTCCACTCTCCAGTGAGGGGTATCCATCCCCATTTGGCTAAGAGTTTGAAAATTTTTCCCAAGTTTTTCGGCGGACCCAAAGCGAGATTGGCCGCAGAAATTTTCGATCGCGTCGGAGTAAAAATTCTCTGCACCCCGAAGGCCGAGACGACTGAAGCGATGAAGCTTTGGGATACCACGATCTACGGTCTCAACATCATTTTGGAAAAAGAAATCCATAAATTTTGCGAAGACAATTCGGTTGATTTTGATGTTGTCTATACTAAGGCCAATCAAAGCTATAACGCCGGCTATCGAATCTTGGGTCGGCCGGAGTATCAAAAGTATGTTTTGTCGCATGTGCCGGGGGGAGTGGGCGGTCACTGTGTCATCGCCAATGCTGAGTTGCTAAAATCTACCTCTGCCAAGCGATTGGTCAAAGAAAATGCCGAGTTTGTCAAAGCTAAATCACGTAGATCTAAGTCCAAGTAGGCTTACCTGCAGCCGGTTGGTTTAGAGTTAAAATTTATTATGTCTCTTTCGACAGACGAAAATCATATCATCGTCAATTATCATTATGTGGAGGATCCGCGAGATGATCTTTCCGGTGTTCATCCCTGCACGCCAAAAGAATTTGAGAGGCAAGTAAAATTCTTGTCCGAAAATTACAAAATAGTCTCGGTAGGGGAGGTGCTGGAAGCTACGCGTTTGGATGTCAGTCGTGGTGCCAAGCCGACGGTTGCCGGTAATCCGAGTCGGTTCTGTGCCATAACTTTTGATGACGGTCTGCAAAACCAATTTCAATATGCGGCACCGATTTTGGAAAAGTACGGGGCGACAGCGACTTTTTTTGTTATCACCAGTACCTTTTCCGGGACGGTTCCTTCAGCCCATAAAATTCACGTGGTGCTTTCGGCTGCTTCAACCGAGAAACTGATTGATATGTTCAACGAGTTTTTGATCAGGACCTATCCTGATCTAGAGGCACAGCATTTTATTCCTAAAGATCGACGCATCACAATGCGGCGTAAATATGACAGCTTGCTTGATGCCAACTTCAAAGAGACTTTGATTGTTGTTCCGTCGGAAGTTCGTGACGCTTTTTTAATTGAGGCTTTTGACAAATTTGGGCTTGATGAGTCGACCGTTAATCAGATGCTTTTTATGAAAGAGGCGGAAATCAGCGATCTGGCCAGTCGGGGTTTTTTTATTGAAAATCATACCCATGAGCACGGTTCTCTGGAGCAGGTTTCAGTCGAAGCCCTAACGGCCGATCTCGAAACTGCCAACTCGATCTTACATAAATTGTTGGGTCGACGGCCGACGGTGATTTCTTATCCGCATGGCCGTTTTGACGAACGGATTCGCGATGTGATTGTTAAGGCCGGTTTAAAATACGGTGTGACAATCGAGCCACGTTCAGTTTCATCAAAAGACGATTCTTTTTTGATACCCCGTTACGATACTAACGATTTAAAGAAATATATAAACCAATGAATATCGGCGTTGATTTGGTCGCAATCAAAAAATTCCATAAAATCAAGGCTCACGACTATAAACACTGGTCAAGAGTTTTTTCGATGTTAGAGTGGGAGTATGCTTTCAAGGATGGCTTATCTGCTTCGCACTTGGCCGGCATCTTCGCCGCCAAGGAAGCGGCGATGAAAGCTACCGGTTTGGTAGGAGTGGAGAATTATCGTAAGTTTGAGGTTCGCCATGATAAACTGGGGGCTCCGAAACTTAATTTAAAAGGTTCTAAACTGAGCCTTTCTCATGATCAGGGGTTGGCGATTGCGTTTGTTCTAGCCTCGACTAAAAAATAGGCTTATGTCTTTTCGTGATTTACAAATGAAGATCGGAGAATTAATTTCCAGTCGGACTGCTACGGTGGCTGACTATTTAAAGATTTCAAAGGAGATAGTGCCCGCCGGTGAATTTCCGTTTTATTTTCGCCAGATCAAAGCCGCTTTTTTGAGCAGTTACACGATTCAAGGATTACCGGAGGTGTTTCAGGTTCGAGGTGTTTTTCATAATTTAAAGATCAGCACTTACACTGCTCCTTACGCGCAGATTAGTCAGGAAATTTTAAATCAAGCAAGCGAACTTTATAAGTTTAATCCGGACATTGTTTACATTTTGGCGGAGCAGAAAGATTTTCTCGGTGATGGCCATTTGGCTCAGCTGGTCGAAACCTTAAAGGAGAAGACTGAGGCAGAAGTAATTCTGGTTTTGGCGGGCGGGGAAAACCGGGGCAGGGAGAGGCTGCACATTTTTGACTTCGAATCTTTTTTGGACAAAATTGGTCGTGCGGGAAATTGGTATACCAAATTCAAAGACTTGGGTGATCTGCGGTTGGCGCCACAAGCGTTTCCGGTTCTTGCTGAGTCCCTCTTGGCTTACGCGGTGGCATCGGCCGGCAACAACAAGAAATGCCTGGTAGTTGATTTAGACAATACCCTCTGGACCGGCGTGGCTGGTGAGGATGGGCCGCGAAAAGTCGTGCCAAACCAAAAGCTCCAGGAACATCTGCTCGGACTCTATAAGCGGGGTGTAGTCCTGGCGATTAACAGCAAAAATAATCCGGAAGATGCTTTTGAGGTAATTGATAATCATCCAGAGATGATTTTGCGTCGGGATCATTTTGCCGCTTGGCGGATTAACTGGAATAATAAAGATTCAAATTTAATTGAGCTTAGCGAGGAGATGTCTCTGGGAACCGCTAGTTTTGCTTTTATTGATGATGATCCACTTAATCTCGGACTAGTGAGATCGAATTTGCCGGAAGTTGCGGTAATGCATCCGGATTCGGTTTTTGATTACGTCGGTTTCCACTCGTTTAATCTGACCAGGGAAGATGTGCGCCGGGGCGAAATGTATGTCGAGGAGCGGCGGCGTAAAGAATTGAAACAAGCTGTGCCGGACCAAGAAGATTTTTTGCGAAAATTAAATATGGAGGTTTCGATTTCGCCGGTCTCCGATAGTAATCTTGGCCGTGCCAGTCAGCTGACTCAGAAAACCAATCAATTTAATTTAACCACTCGCAGATATTCTGAGTCAGAAATTAGAAAGTTTCTTGAAACCGGTTGGAAAATTTGGTCTCTTCAGGTTAAGGATGTCTTCGGTGATTACGGGATAGTTGGTCTGGCCATGTTTGATTCGGCCAAGGGCCATTTAGACAACTTTATGCTTAGCTGCCGAGTTTTGGGGCGTGGCGTCGAGACGGCTCTTTTGGCGCAGGTTCTAACTGAAGCTCAAAAATCAGATCTTAAAGTCGTTTCAGCCGAATTTATCAGAACCAAAAAAAATCTGCCGGCGGAGACCTTTCTCGCCCAGTCAGGTTTTGAGTTGGTCGGAAAGGATGCAACCAGAGAGTCATATGAGTACGATTTGTCCAAGAAGTGCATTGTTCCGAATTATGTTAGAGTGACGGTATCTGAAAGCGAAGATCTGTAATTTACGGCCTATTTAATATGGAAAAATTAAATCAAATTTTGGCTAAAGTCTTGGAAATTGATCCGAACAGTATCACGGATTTGACTAGTCCGGAGAATACTCCGAGCTGGGATTCGTTTAATGGGCTACTTTTAATCACGGAATTGGAAAAAGGTTTTGAGGTTAAGTTTACCATTGACGAAGTGGTGGCAGTGAAAAATGTCGGCGATATTAAAAAAGCGCTTAAACGGCAAGGTGTTAAGCTTGATTAAAATGCCTGATAAAAATTTAAAAATCAATTTAAATAAGTTTTCCTATCAAGATCTCAAGATTGGTGATGAGTTTTCTTTTGAACGGAAAATCGAAGAGGTGGACGTTAAAGGTTTTGCTGATCTCTCGGGTGATTATAGTCCGCTCCATACCGATCCTACTTATGCCAAGTCATCCGAATTCGGTGAGAGGATTGTTCATGGCATGTTCTTGGGCTCGCTCTTCTCTACCTTAATTGGAATGTTGGTCCCAGGTGAAAAGGCACTTTACCTATCTCAAGACCTTAAATTTGTAAAACCGGTTTTAATTGGTGAGACAGTTTTTGTCGAAGGCAGGATTACTTCCAAAACCGATGCTTTAAAGATAATCACCCTGCAAACGGAAATTAAAAATCAGAAGGGCGAAGTGGCGGTCAGTGGCACGGCCAGAGTTAAGGTTAGAGAATAATATGTCTGAATTAAAAAATAAAATTGCAGTAGTTTTGGGCGGGACCGGTAGCCTTGGCGGGGCGATTGCCGAGGCTTTAGAGAAAGAAGGAATGGTAGTTATAAAACATGGACGAAAAGCCGGTGAATATTCCGCCGATCTTGCCAAGGATGGTGAATTACTGAGGCTATTGGGACACGTCGTCAGTAAATTCGGCCGGATCGATATTCTAGTAAATTCCGTAAGCGCGCCGCTTACGCTTTCAGCGTTTGATAAAAAGACGTGGGACGATTTCCTGAATCATCTAAATATTCAACTCAAATCGGCAGTTATTGCTTCGCAATTTGTTTTACCTGAGATGGCTAAGCGAAAGTTTGGTAAAATAGTCAATATTATTACTTCCGCAGTGGAGGGCGTGCCACCAAGCCATATGGCAGACTATGTCACTGCCAAATATGCCCTGCTCGGTCTCACTAAGGCTCTGGCCAAGGAACATGGTCGTTTTGGTGTGACGGTTAGTGCCGTTTCCCCAAGTCTCGTGAAAAATGATTTTACCAAAACAATGCCGGCCAAAATGATTGAGATTCTTGAGGCGCAAAGCCCTTCTTCCCGTTTAGTCACTCCTTCCGATGTGGCCGAGGCAGTTCTTGCTCAGGTGAAAAATTTTTCTCAAGATGTGAATGGTGAAAATATCGTAGTCTTGCCGTAGGTTTTTGGTGTTTGGACAAATATATGGACGATATCAATCTGATCGGGTATCAAAAAAATGATTACCAAAAACTGCGCGATTTTGTCGGGCAGACTTTTCAATCTAAATATATTTTAGGTGATGAGAAGTTTTTGGATTGGCAATACAGTGGCAGTGGTGCTTTGCTGTTAGCAAAGGTTCGCGAAGAGATTGTCGGTTTTCTGGGCTATAAAGATTTTCCCTATAAAATTTATGGAGAGACCAAGGAGGTTAGGGTGGTCATGAATTTTTTTGCGGCTCCAAAATATCGGCGGGCCGGTGTCGGTCCAAGACTGGCACAACAGGTTTTTAGCACACCCAATTGTATTCTAGTTTCCGGCTATAATGACACCGCCCAGAGTCTCTATGAGCACTTGCGAGCTAATTGGACAGGGTCCGGAGATCTTTTTAGATTTTTCTCAGTTCTCGCTCCTCATAAGTTGATGAGTCACCTTAAGCCGCTAGCTTCATCTTTTGGGCGAAAAAAGGCGCTGGGCAGTGTCAATATTAAAGTGACAGTTGTCCAAAAAATTTCTAAAGATGTTGACGAGTTCTGGCAGACTGTTCGGGACAGGTATTCGGTCACCATTGAGAGAGGCTCTGAATATCTGAAGTGGCGATATCTCGGCCATCCATTTTTTGATTATCAATTTTTAGAGGCGCGCGAAGATGGCAAGTTGCTTGGTTTTCTGATTTATCGATTTGAAGAGGTTGAAGACTTTAAAATTGCCCGTATTATTGATTTTGTTTCTAATGAAGTTGCGGAAGTCTCACTCTTGAAGAAGTTTTTGGATCTGGCTAGAACGGCCGGGGCACAGGCGGCCGATTTTATGTTTTCTGGACAGCTTTATCAAGATTCTCTAAAAGTGGCAGGGTTTTTCGATGTGTCTGGGACAGATTTTTCAAAATTTCCAGTCCGTTTTAATCCGATTTCTTATTCAAAATTTAATATCAATATCGCTTGCGATATTCAGGCCCCGATTCAGGATATGTATTTAACCAAAGGGGACAGCGACCAAGATCGTCCCAATCCACACTGATTGCCGGTCGCTCGGGATTTGGAGAAGACGGTGTGGTAGAATTCTGTAATATTTAGAGACCGGAAGTCGTTATAGTTTCATATAGACGGAGAAAGTGGTTTGACTTTTTACCAAAATAATATAGAGTACGAAAATGCCTGCGGACCTAAAAAATAAGTTTGATTTCAATAATCTCTTCACCTTTGAGATGGCCAATAACCACCAAGGGTCGGTCGAACATGGCAAGAAAATTATCCAGGAAATGGGGAAAATTGCCAAGGAATTTGACCTGAAAGCTTCGGTAAAATTGCAGTTTAGGAACCTTGATACTTTTATCCACCCGGACTATAAAAATCGGACTGATGTTAAGCATATTCCGCGTTTCATGTCGACCAAGCTTTCCGAAGTCCAGTTTAGAGAATTGGTTGATGAGACCAGGAGGAACGGTTTGATTACCATGGCCACTCCTTTTGATGAGGATTCGGTTGAGACTATGAACCGACTTGGGATTGAAATTATGAAGGTTGCCAGTTGCTCGGCTCATGATTGGCCGTTACTGGCTAAGATTGCCGAAGTTGGCAAGCCGATTATAGTTTCCGTTGGTGGGTTAACTATTAAAGAAGTCGACCGAGTTGTCTCATTTTTTGAACATCGTGGTGCCGACTTTGCCATGATGCATTGCGTGGCGATTTATCCGACTCCGAGCGAAAAACTTCATCTCAACCAGATTGAGATTATGAAGCGTCGCTACCCGCATCTCACAGTCGGTTTTTCTACCCATGAGGCTCCGGATAATACTTCTGTCATCGGTCTTGCCTATGCCAAAGGTGCTCGAATTTTTGAAAAGCATGTCGGAGTGCCGACTGACTCGATCAAGCTCAATGCTTATTCATCTAATCCGAATGAAACTCGAAATTGGGTCAAAGCTTACAAGCAAGCTCTGGCTTCTTGCGGTGATAACAATGAGCGACAAGTGCCACCGGAAGAAATTGCTGACTTGCGGTCTTTGATGCGCGGAGTTTACGCCAAAAAAGAAATCAAGGCCGGCAGTCCGATTAAGAGGGAAGATGTTTTCTTTGCCATGCCATATCTTTCTCACGAACAACTTCGAAGCGGGCGATTTAATAATAATTTAGTGGCTGACAAAAATTACAAAGTCGGTGAGCCAATTAGCGCCATAGTTGAACCGCCACGACCGAGCAAAAAAGATATTATCTATTCAGCCATCCACGCCGCCAAGGGAATGCTCAACGAGGCGAAAATTCCTTTGAGTCATGACTTTAAGGTAGAAATTTCTCACCACTATGGCCTGGAGAAATTCAATGAGACCGGCTGTATTATTGTCGACTGTATCAATCGAGAATATGCCAAGAAATTGATTATTCAGTTTGCGGGCCAGTTCCATCCAATTCATTACCACAAAGTTAAGGATGAGACTTTCCAGATTCTCCACGGTTCAATGGAGGCTAATGTTGAGGGGAAAAATTACACTCTTTATCCTGGCGATACCCTTTGGGTACCGCGCGGAGTTTGGCACAGTTTTAAAACTGATACTGGTGTCATTTTCGAAGAAATTTCCACTACCAGCCTCGAAACTTCCGGCGATTCCTACTATGTCGATAAAGATATTGCCGAGAAGCCTCGCGAAATGCGCAAAACTAAGCTTCTAAATTGGGGCCGACACCAATTCGATGACTTACCGGATTAGATGAAATCATGAAGATTTACGCTATCATACCGGCCAGAGGTGGTTCCAAAGGTGTGCCGGGCAAGAATGTTAAATTGTTGAATGGCAAGCCTTTAATCGCTTGGACGATTGAGGCGGCAAAAGCTGTGCCAGAAATTAGCAAGGTGATCGTGAATACTGATGATGAGGAGATTGCTGAAGTGTCTAAAAAATATGGTGCAGAAATTTTCATGAGGCCAAAAGAGTTGGCCGAAGATTTAACTTTAGATTTGCCGGTCTTTAGACACCATCTAGAAACCTTGAAATCTAAAAATGATTTGCCAGATATGATAGTTGATTTAAGGGCAACTGCACCTTTAAGAAATTCGGCTCGTATCAGGGAGGGAATTGAGCTCTTGAGCAGGGCTGGTAAAGCGAAAGCTGATTCTGTTCGGGCTGTGGCCAAGGCAGCGAAACACCCCTACAAAATGTGGAAGCTTAATGTCGGTTTCCTAAACCCTCTTTACAGTGAAGAGGAAAGTGGATTTAAGGATTCCTGGGATGCGCCAAGGCAGTCTTTTCCTTTGGTGTACCAGAATAATGGTTGCATGAACGCCTTTTGGCCGGAGACAATTCTGGAAAAAAAAACTATGACTGGCAAAAAAATTCTCGGCTATACAATGGAGGACTGGGAATCGGTTAACATTGACACCTCGATTGATTTTTTATTGGCTGAAGAATTGATGAAAAAGCATTCAGCCGAATTCACTAAGTAATCAGATTTCTTTACAAAACATTAAAGATATGTTAGTCCTTAAATAGATTTCCAGACCCGACATCGGGTTTGGTCAATGGACTTTGATAAGAAATTCAACAAATCTTCAACATGGAAACAACTCTATTTTTTCTGTTTATGTTGCCTGGAACAATCGCCCTCGGTCTCTATGATGTCTTGCTGAAAAAAACTCTTGCGTCCGGCATCAACAAAGATTTCCTATTGAGTACCGTGTTCATGTTGTCAGGAGCCGTCTTGTTTTTGGTGTCGAGTTTTATTGGTTTTCCAGAAGTAAAAACGGGCTTCTGGTTTGCGCTAGCTATATCAGTTGTTTTTGCTTCAGCCGGCCATTATGCCTGGTATTCTGCAATGTCATATCGCGACGAAGTTTCCTTGATATCTCCGCTCCGAACACTCACACCTCCGATCGTGCTATTGACCGGTATGTTGTTTCTTGGAGAGAGACCGACCGTTTGGGGTATCTTGGGGGTTGTTGTGACTGTAATCGGACTCTGGTTCCTGATGTATTCAGAGGCTGGATTTGCGAAAACTAAACTTTCGACTGTTCTGAAAAGCCAAGGTGTCAAAATGGGAATAGCTACAGCAGTTTTGTTTGCCATTTCCTTTCCTTTTGACAAAAAGATTGTTGTTTTGTCCTCGGCTGTTTTTTCTGGAGCGGTGTCCTTTTTCCTGATTGGTGTGATTGTGTTTTTCATCTCTAGCTTTAAATTTAGGGAGCCTGGGTGGGGAATCGGCCAGATGTTTACCAGAAAGTCTTTCCTATTCGTGGCTGGCCTGGTGATTTTGTTCAGCCTTGGTCTGGTGTTGACTTTTGAGGCCTTGAACTATTCTTTTGCTGCCTATGCTGCATCGGCTAAGAGGCTGGTTGCAATTTGGGCAGTTATCTTTGGCGGATCGTTCCTTAAAGAAAAGAATATTAATAGAAAAATTTTGGCAGTTGTCATCATGATAGCCGGTACGGTCCTGTCCGTTCTTGGAGGATGACGGGGGTTCTTTAAGCGTCACACCGAAAAGTTTTCGGTGTTTTTTATTTCTAACCACAATCTCGTGAATCAAATGGGGCTAATTTTATTGACACTATTGTTTATCTGATATATGGTGTGAACAGAACCGAGCTACTCGGTTGTTCTACCAAGTGAACCCTCAACAAAGGGCTAAATATGAAAGTAAAAGTCATTGGGGCAGGATCGATCGGGAACCATCTTTCACAAGCTGCCAGGCGAATGGGCTGGGATGTGTCAGTGGTGGATCGGGATCAGGAAGCACTTCGGCGGATGAAGGAAGATATTTTTCCTTCTCGCTACGGTGCCTGGGATGAAAAGATCCAACTTTTTGATTCGGCGAATGAACCGAAAGGTGGCTTCGATGTGATCTGCATTGGCACACCTCCGGATGTTCGACTACATTTGGCTTTGCAAGCACTCGAAGAGAAGCCAAAAGTTTTGCTTCTTGAAAAGCCACTCTTTACGCCGGATTTTGCCGAACGGGAGGAGTTTGCCGACTTTATGAATCAGGTGACGAAGCCGATCAGCCCGACGACGGTTCTGGCTGGTTACGACCATGCGGTTTCGGCGGCGATTGATTTCGTCTCCGAAATGCTACGCGAGAGTTCAATTGGTGAAGTCCAAACTTTGGATGTTGAATTCCGCGAGAACTGGGAGGGAATTTTCAAAGCCCACCGGTGGCTCAAAGGTCCGGCTGACTCTTACTTGGGCTTCACGGCTCGAGGCGGAGGAGCTTCTGGCGAGCATTCACACGCTTTGCACCTCTTCAATCATCTGGCGCTTGAGGCCGGTCTTGGTCAAGTTGTGATGGTCACTCCGTTTCTAAAAATGGAGGAGCCACCGACCGGTGGGAAGTATGATTCCATCGCCTGTTTCAATCTGACGACTGCGAGCGGAGTCATTGGTCGAGTGGTTCAAGATGTCGTTACCAAGCCGACTCGCAAGTGGGTCAGATTGCAGGGGTCGAAGGGTTTCATTGAATGGATCTGCAATGGGCACACGGAAGGTGATTTGGTTCGCTTCCAAACTTTCGGTTCGCCGGAGGTTAAAGAAAAAGTCTTTGCCAAGAGACGGCAGGACGACTTCTTCCAGGAGATGCTCCACATTCAAAAAGTGATCGAGACGAGGGCCGCAGTTGGAAACGGTGGCAGTGCTTGGCGATCCCCGGTTTCTTTGGAGAGCGGACTCTTGGTGATGGAGATTTTGCAGGCTGCCAGGCGAAGTGATGAAAATCAGCATTTGCCAGCCTTCCAGTTCTAGTCTTTCAAGGGCGCGAGGATTACCTCGCGCCCCTTTAATTTTCTCAAATGGTAAGTCAATTTAGATTGTGATATATTCAAAGGGTTATGGAGGTGAATAAAATTTTGAGAAGAGTTGTTTTGGTCGGAATATTTTTGGTGCCGTTCATTCCTCTAGTTGTCACCAACAGTAGTTTTTTTCCATTTATTAGTGGTAAAGGTTTTGTTTTTAGAATTATCACCGAAATTATTTTGGCCTGCTGGCTAATCTTGGCTTTGCGGTCGGTGAGTTTTCGTCCTAAAAAGCATTTACTAATCTGGATGCTAGGAGCCTTTTTGCTGGTAATGTTGGTTGCTGACGCTTTAAGTCTGAATACTTACAAAAGTTTTTGGAGCAATTTTGAACGAATGGAGGGTTATATCACGCTGCTTCATCTCGTGGCCTATTTTCTGGTTATCGGAACAGTTCTCCGGGCAGAGAAACTTTGGACTCGATTTTTCCAAACAGTAATCGGCGTCAGTACATTGGTTTCGGCTTATGCAGTCTTTCAGCTGCTGGGCATTTTTGTCATACACCAAGGGGCTACCAGATTGGACGCGACAATGGGCAATGCAACTTATTTAGCGGTCTATCTCTTATTTACCTCCTTTCTTACGGTTTTTCTTTGGCTTCGAGATAAAAACGGCATAGGTATGAGAATTACCTACGGTGTGATTTTGTTTTTGCAATTATTTGGTCTTTATAATACTGCCACTCGAGGTGCATTGCTGGGTCTTGTCGGCGGGACGATTGTGGCGTTGATTTGTCTAGTCCTGTTTGAGAGAGTTCATTTAAAGAGTAGAAGGATTGCCGGCGGAGCTTTAATTGTGATGCTTGTTATGGTTATTGGTTTCGCTTTAATTAGAGATTCTAATTTTTTGCAAAACAAAGGGCCACTTTCTCGCTTGGCTTCAATTTCTCTGGCTGAAGGTCAGCCACGATTTCAGGTTTGGAATATGGCTTGGCAAGGCTTTAAAGAGAAGCCGATTTTTGGTTGGGGCCAAGAGAGTTTCAATTATGTTTTTAACAAATATTATAATCCGGAAATGTACGGTCAGGAGCAATGGTTTGATCGGGCACATAATGTTTTTCTCGACTGGTTGATTGCTGGCGGAATTTTGGGATTTTCAGTCTACCTCGGCCTGTATTTGTCAGCCCTATACTCAATTTGGCGAAGTGGTGGCGATAAGCGGTTTTCAGTAATTGATAAGGCCATTTTGACCGGCCTTATCATTGCTTACGGCATAAACAATATTTTCGTGTTTGACCAGCTTGTTAGCTATTTGATGTTTTTCTCGTTGTTGGCCTATCTTTATACTAAAGATACTGCGACAGAGTTGGGCGACTATAATAAAGTCAGTCTTGATTACCGATTAGACAAGGGAACAACCGATAGGATCTTTGTGCCGGCAATTGTTGTGCTGGCTGTTGTCTCCCTATATTTTGTGAATGTTAAAGGTATTCTTCAGAGCCGGGCACTTACTTCGGCGCTTCATCAGCGGAGCGAGGGGCCGTCAAAAAATTTGGAATTATTCATAAAAGCCGTGTCATACGATTCTTTTGGTCAGGCCGAAGTTCGTGAACAGTTGGCCCAAG
Source organism: Candidatus Paceibacterota bacterium (assembly GCA_041666545.1). Lineage (NCBI taxonomy): Bacteria > Bacillati > Minisyncoccota > Minisyncoccota bacterium. Next base: position 82,050 of record JBAYGS010000004.1, read on the forward strand.
CTGCTTACGCTTTCGGCAGGTCAAATGCACCAATCGAAATTAAACAGGCTTTTTTTGATTTGACGAAAACTGAGTTGCTAAAGCAGATTGCCGAAACCCCCCAGGATGCGAGGTACCAGCTTTTTATGGCGACTTTCTTGAATAACTTCCAGATTTATGATGAGGCGCTGAAGTATTACGATATGGCGCGTGCTCTTTCGCCCCAAAAACAATCAATTATGTTTGAGTTGGGTTCGCTTTATATCAACAACGGTGACCCGAACAAAGCTCTGGACATTTTTAAGCAAGCCCTAGATCTTGAGCCAAATTATGTTGACGCCCGGAAAACTTACGGTGTCGGCGCGATTTACGCGAAAAGGTTAGATTTGGCCCGCGAAATTCTGGTGCCGATTTACGGAACAATTCTTGTTCCTGACAGTCGCTTCATTAACGCTTTTGCGGCTATCGGCGATTTTGATAGTGTGGCCAAACTCTGGCAACTTGTTATCAAAGATAGCCCGAACGACCCGGCCCCGCGGTTGTCTTTGGCCGCGACCTATTTGAAGCTTGGTCAACGACAGGCGGCAGTAGCGGAAATTCAAAAGGCGATCGAGCTTAATCCGGGCGTTAAAGAACAGGGTGAATATTATATTCGCGAGATTCAAGCCGGCCGGAACCCTTGACACTCTGAGAAATATCTGTAGTCTGTAATATAGAACCGTGGCCAATTGAGGCCGAAACAAAACTGAATGGGAGAGTATTCATGAGGATCAAAAAGATAGTGTTCGACTTTGACGGAGTTTTGACCAAAGGCGGGGAACCGCTCAAGGAACAAGCCTGGGACTTTATGGCTGACCTGTGGAGTGGTCAGGCCAAGAAATGGCTTGGTGAAGCTCGCCTTAAATTTGGGCAAGGTAAAGGATCCAGATTTGATATTCTGAAGTATGTTATTCTCCGGTTCGGCCACACCGAAGCGTTTGACGATGTCTTGGTTCCAGCCTATGCCGAGTGCTATGACCAGATTGTCCAACGACTGCTGGTTGATAGCGGTTTGGCAGAACATGCCGAAGAGCTTCTGGATTCTCTTCAAACATTCAGATTCGAGTTGTATGTCAATTCTGCTACCCCAACCCCCGGACTTTTGAAAAGCTTGCAGGCGCTTCGGATTGACGACTACTTTGAAAAAATTCTTGGTTGGCCGAACAGAAAGCTCGAAAATTTGCGGATTGTCAGAAGTTCTACGCCCGCGGCGGAACCGAAGGAAATCGTTTTCGTCGGAGACGGCGAAAATGACTGGAAGGCGGCCAAAGATTTCGGTTGCCATTTCGTTGGTATGGCCAATTCCTGGAACAATTGGGGGGAGAGGCGACCGAAGGGGATGCCGAAGTACTGTTTGATCAGTGACCTTCAGGAGATTCCGAAAAAGATCGCTCTTTTTGAAAAGAAGTAGGGATTTGGGCCGGCAATCGCGACGATTGCCGGCCCTTTAATTTTCTTGACAAAGTCGAGACAGTGTGCTAGTCTCAGAACAGAAAAGCTGGCTTAAAACCGGCAGTTGTTTGATAGAAAACCCTCAAAAACGGAGGTCTAGATGAAGGTAGTGCTTGTCGCGAATGATAAGAATCCCACGGATATGATGAAAGCGGTGGCCAAAGAGCTTGAAGCTCGTGGCCATCGGGTGGTCTTAATCATCGGTGAAAACCCCGGTGAGTGCCTAGTTACTTTGGAGCAGGTGGGGGAGGCGGTCGATGCGGACGTCGTCTTTGTCGGAATGTCTTCGAGTGAGCAATTGGCTGACCCGGAGCTGGAGGTATTGACCCAGGCTCTCGCATTGAAAATTCCTTTTGGACTTTTCTCCGACGCGCCGGGTTGTTTCAAACGAGAGTGGTTTGCAGATTTCCGGGCGGACGCTTCGTTTCTCGCCGTTTTGCGTGAAGATGAAGCGGAGGAAGCTCGGGAACTTTTCCCAGTTGCCTTTGTGAAAGCGACCGGGCACCCTTCTCGGGAAGTTGTTCTTGCGAATGTCTCGCGAGAGTCGGTTTTGCAAAAGTTGGCTCTGCCGGCGGATACGAAAATCATCCTTTGCTCCGGGAGCAAGGATCTCGCGGTGAACCTGAGTCTGCTCGCGACCGTTTCGCAGGCTCTTCTGTCTGATGATCCGAACTTGAAGGGTCGCCGAATCATTTTCTGTCCTCATCCCGGGGACAAGAATGCTTGGAAAGGCTACACGGCTTTCTCCGGGGTTGAGCTGGTGCCACCAAGTACCGCCTCGACTGCGGAAGTGTTGGCAGGGGCAGATGTTTTCTTTAACGCCCTGTCGACGACTTACCAGGATGCCGCTTACCGACGGGTCCCGACCATCGTTCTCTTGTCCGAGGTGATTCGTCAGAAACGGCGAACTCTCTTCGGCACCGAACGGGCGATTGAGGCCGAGGAGGGTGTGGCGATTCCGGTTAACAGCATTGCCGAGGCTAGAGTGGCCTTGAGTGCGTTGTTTGACCCAAAAAGCCCCAAGGCCGATGCGGTTCGGGAAAATCAGGCTCGGTGCTATCCGAGGCCGAATCCGCCTGGCACGGCGGCCAAAATTGCCGTTGAGATGATGGAGACAATTGTCAGGGGATCGAATTAGAACCCGATTCCCAGGCCTTTCCTGGAGACAGGAAAGGCCTATTTTATTGGTTATTTTAGGGTTATCCACAGTGAAATGGTAAAAAGCTTGCTTTTTTTAATGATATATGCTATGCTACAGGGTGTGAGTGCTAGCCCTAATTAACGCAAGTTCTTTAGGTATTGGTTAGCTCAACAAAACGAATGTCTGCATGAGTCCCGCCCTTACCGGCGGGTTTCGTGTTTGTGTTAAGAACCCTTACGAATAGGGCACACTAATATTCGTGTCATTCGTTCTCATTCGCGTATTGGTGTCGAGTGCTGTCGTGTATTTGTGTCGTGTGCATAATGTTCCATGTTCTATGTGTTATGATTATGCTAGTTGTTTCAAGTGACGGCCGGCGGTTGCACTCACATAAGACATTAGTTTTGGAGTTAGCCCCCGCCGGCCATCTCTCGGCGCAAAATTTAAAAATTGCAGGATGGAAATTAAATTAAAGTTTCCTTTGCGAGAGTTAACGACCTTAAAGGTGGGCGGTGACGCTCGCTATTTTTGTTTGGCCGATAACCTAAACGATCTTAAAGAGGCTTTTGCTTTTGCCAAGCATGAAAAGGTGCCAATTCTAATTCTTGGTGGCGGTTCAAATTTGCTGATTGATGATAAAGGTTTTGACGGCTTGGTGATTAAGATTAATTTTCTCGGTTTGGATTTTTGTGAAGTCGGTGACTCGGCCGAGGTTATTGCCGGGGCCGGGGAAAATTGGGATAGTTTCGTCGCAACCACCGTTGAACATCAGCTATCGGGTTTGGAAAATCTTTCCGGCATCCCCGGAACAGTCGGCGCGACGCCGGTGCAGAATGTCGGCGCCTATGGAGTTGAGGTCAAAGATTTGATTAATTGGGTTGAGGCCGTTAATTTGGAAACCGGTGAAGTCAAAAAATTTTCCAATCGGGAGTGCCATTTCGGTTATCGTGACAGTTTTTTCAAGACCCTAGCCGGCAAAAAGTTTGTCATTGTCCGTGTCAGCTATCTTTTAGGTCGCAAATTTCAACCGCGCATCTCTTATACTGATCTGGCTAGCTATTTTGCCGATCAGAGGCCGGTCAGTGCCGATGAGGTCAGGGTGGCGGTGCTCAAAATCCGGGCTGGTAAATTTCCTGATTTAAGTAAAATTGGCACGGCCGGATCTTTTTTCAAGAATCCAATTGTTCATCATTCTGTGGCGTCTAGATTGAAGAGTCGGTATCCAGAATTGCCGACCTTTTCTCATCAAGGTGAACATGTCAAAGTGTCTTTGGCTTGGATTTTGGACAAAATCTGTCTCCTGAGAGGTTTTCGTCACAAATCAACCGGCCTTTTTGAAAAACAGCCGTTGGTTTTGGTAAATTATGGCGAAGCTACCGCCGAAGAAATTAAAAACTTTTCTCAAATGGTAAAAAATAAAGTTCAGGATGCGACTGGAATTGAAATTGAGGAAGAAGTTCAGATTGTCTGATTACTTTTTAAGTTTCAATTTTAAATTAAAAATAATTTTATAAACTGGTTCTGAGTTATCCACTGTTTTTGACAAAAATTGATTGTGCTAGGTTTATTTAAGGCGCATAATATACTTAAGTCTATGCAATAAATTTAATTTCTAATTTTGCTAGGCAAAATGGTCGAATAAAATTATTGTACGCTTGTTAAAAATTTAATTTAAGTTTCTTTCTTCCCACTCGTTCTGTGAAAATAAAGAAACTCAATCTATTTTATGGCAAAGAAAAAAGCCAAGAAGGCATCAAAGAAGCGAAAGCCAGCCAAGAAGGCAAAGAAGGCCAAGAAAAGACGCCGATAACTCTGAGGACATTTTGTCCAACAAAAAACTCGACATTTATGTCGAGTTTTTGTCTTCCGAATTTTAATTTGGAATTTGTATCTTGTAATTTGGTCACTCCGAGCCCGCTTACCGGCGGGCTCGGTTTTGTGTTAAAATGACCCGACTATGGCATTTTTAGCTAAATTATTTGGGAACAAAGGTCTAAGTTCGGCCAAGGTCTACGAGCCTCTGGTGCTGCGGATTAACGCTTTGGAAGCCGAGTTTGGTCAGTTGGCGGACGGTGGACTTAAGGCTAAGACCCAAGACCTAAAAGCTAGGCTTACTACCGGAGCCAAGCTTGACGATCTTTTGCCGGAAGCTTTTGCCTTGGTTCGGGAAGCGGCCAAAAGAACTTTGGGAGAACGGCATTTTGATGTTCAGCTTTTGGGTGGTGCGGCGCTTCACTTTGGAAAAATTTCTGAAATGAGAACCGGTGAAGGTAAAACTCTGGTGGCCACTCTGCCGGCTTATCTAAACGCACTTACGGGCTGTGGTGTTCATGTGGTGACGGTCAACGATTACCTTTCTCGCCGTGACGCTGTCTGGATGGGACAGATTTATAATGCACTGGGTCTCTCTGTTGGAGTTATAAATCACGAAAGTAGTTTTGTTTATGATCCGGCCCATAAAGAATTGGATGAGACACGCGATGGGCTAGGGTCGTTTAAGGTTGTGCACGAATTTTTAAGACCGGTCAGTCGCAAAGAGGCCTACGCCACAGATATTACTTATGGTACCAATCATGAGTTCGGTTTCGACTATTTGCGCGACAATATCGAATACGACGGCAATTCAATCCGTCAGCGCCAATTTCACTATGCGATTGTTGACGAAATCGACTCGATTTTGATTGATGAGGCGAGAACCCCACTTATCATCTCGGCGCCGACTGCCGAGTCGGATGATTTTTACACGCGCTTTGCCGGAATCGCCGAGAAGCTTCATCAAGATAGCGATTACGAAGTTGATGAAAAGCTGAAAGCGATTACTCTCAAAGACGCCGGAATTGAGAAGGCGCAAAAATTTTTGGGGATTGAGAACATTTACACTGAAGGCGGGATTAAGTATGTGCATCACTTGGAGACGGCGGTGCGAGCCAAGGCGATTTTCAAACGCGACGCCGACTATGTCGTCAAAGATGATGAAGTAATCATCGTCGACCCTTTTACTGGCCGTTTACAGCCTGGTAGACGCTGGTCGGAAGGTCTGCACCAAGCCATTGAAGCCAAAGAAGGCGTGAAGATTCAAAAAGAGTCTCGAACTTTTGCGTCTATCACCTTCCAAAACTATTTCCGAATGTATGAGAAGCTTTCCGGCATGACCGGTACGGCCGCCACTTCGTCCGAGGAATTTTTCAAGGTCTACGGTCTTGATGTTGTGATCGTGCCGACTAATCGGGAGATTGCGCGAGTCGATAATAATGATCAAATTTTTCAGACCGAAACCGGCAAGTTTAAAGCCGTGGCCAAAAAAATTAAAGAATTGAATAAAACCGGCCAGCCGGTTTTGGTTGGTACTGTTTCGGTTGAAAAAAACGAATTGCTCTCGGCCTATCTCAAATCGGAAGGCGTGCCGCACCAGATTTTGAATGCCAAGAATCATGAGCAGGAAGGGGAAATTATCGCCCAAGCCGGCAGGCAAGGTGCGGTGACGATTGCTACCAACATGGCCGGTCGAGGTGTTGACATTAAATTGGGCGGTAGTCCTTTGGTGAAGTCTGATTATGAAGCTGTGAAAGGTTTGGGTGGACTTTTTGTGCTGGGCACTGAAAGGCACGAAGCGAGACGAATCGATAATCAACTCCGAGGTCGTTCCGGCCGTCAAGGCGATCCGGGTGCGACACAATTTTTCGTTTCGCTCGATGATTCTTTGATGCGGGTTTTCGCTTCGGATACGATTAAAAAAATGATGGGGCGATTTAATATCGCTGAAGATGAGCCGATTGAAAACCGGTTGATTACCAAATCGCTGGAGAGTGCTCAAACCAAAATCGAAGGTTTCAACTTTGATGCCCGCAAGCATGTTTTGGAATATGATGATGTTTTGAATTTGCAGAGAAAAACTATTTATGAAAGACGACGCAAAGTTCTGCTCGGCGAGATTTCTGATGTAGAGGAAGTCCTTAAGAATTTTATTGAGCTCGAGGGTAGTGACGAGACAATCAAACAGGCTTTGGCTGAAAAAGAAAAGATTCTAGGCAAGGAAGTCTTTCTGGGAATTGTAAAAAGATTGATTCTCCAGACAGTCGACATGTTCTGGGTGGAGCATCTGGAAGTCATGGATTATCTGCGTGGTAGCGTTAATTTGCGCGCCTACGGCCAGAGGGACCCACTGGTTGAGTACAAGAAAGAAGGCCTACGAATGTTCAAAGATATGGAGGCTTCTATTCGGCACCAAGTCTTGGAGCTTTTGCCAAAACTGCAGACCGACGGCTTTAAACAGGAGGCACCGGCGCGACTGCAAGAAGTCCATGATGAAGCAAAACTGATTGTTGGCAACACTGACAATCCTAAGGCTGCGCCGGCGCAGGAAGGTCCGAAAGTGGGCAGAAATGATCTTTGTCCTTGCGGGTCGGGGAAAAAATTCAAGCGGTGCCATGGTCAGTAACCGGCCGTAAGTATAGGTGCATAATCTAGTGTAGAGAGTTAATTATTTAAACTAAATAAGCGCAGTCTCGTAGTAAATTTGTTCTGATAAATTAACTAGCGGGATAAAAAGTGCCATGGGAAATGATGCTAATAAAGAAAATAAGAAAGTTGGGGCAGGTTTTGGAGTGATGGTCTTCAAAAACGGTGATATCCTGCTTGGTAGGAGACATTCTGATTCGGATAAGGCCGACTCGGAGTTACATGGGGAAGGGGCTTGGACAATGCCTGGCGGAAAGCTTGAATATGGGGAATCATTTGAAGATGGAGCCAGGAGAGAGGTTTCTGAAGAAACCGGAATCAATTTGGAGGATGTGAGAGTTATTTGTGTTAATAATGATAAAAACGAACACGCTCACTTTGTAACCATTGGGTTATTTTCCGACAAGTTCAATGGAGAACCAAAAGTTATGGAACCTGACGAAATTACTGAATGGCAATGGTTTGGAATTAATAATTTGCCAACCCCTTTATATTTTCCAAGTGCCAAGATTGTTGATAATTATAATAAGAAAATATTCTATACGCTTGAGTAAGTTGATAAATATTGTAAGATGTCACACAAATCAGAAAATAATTAAAACCACAGAAGCCAAGGCTTCTGTGGTTTGGTTTTAGGAAGTTGTAAATTCAGCCTTCAAAATTTTGGCAACCCGGAGTCTCACTAGCTTGTGTGGGCAACTGGTGCCGGCGGCCCAACGATAGAGGGTCGAAATTGTGACCTTCATCCTGTCAGCAAATCTCTGCTTAACACTTTGGGGGTTGTCATCAAGGAATTGGTATATCAGGTCCTGGAATTTGGGCTGAGGTTTCAATTTTCTCATAACTTCCTTTCGTAGACTTCTGCTATAAGTTTAGCATGATAAGATTAAAGTTAGTTGAGTAAATTAAAAAGCCCGCCAAGTTTCCTTGGCGAGCCAAATTAAAAGAAAGTCAGCCCTTCCTGGTTTTTTTGAAAGGGCCAGTGCGGTTGAGATAGGCGAGCATTAGCGCAAACATAGTTGCGAACGCAAACCCCAATCCGCTTGCCCATAAGGGCTTCATTCCGACAGAGAAGAAGATGAAACCACCAAAAGCACCGGCCAGGATTGCTAGTAGAATTTCATTCCATTTCATATAGTTTTTCCAGGTTCGAGTCTTTTGATATAATAACAAAATTCAATTAAAATGTCAAGGAAAGATTTTAGGAATACCAAAGATCCCGCAGGAAGTGAGTCTGAAAAATTCTATAGAATTGTTGTCGGTGATGTGGGGGTTTATGAGGCTGTCGAGAAAGATTGTCCCAGAAATGATCCAAGAAGGGGGAATAAACCAGATGGGTCTTGGCTACCGAAAAAAGGTTTAGACTATCCGGGGGCGATATCTTATTGGACTGAATATGGACTAAGAAAATATCGAGAATCTGGATTAATGAGTTGGCACGCATCAGTCGTAAACGGTAAGACAGACATTATAACTATCAACAGGCCGGCACGGGTTCTCTACGAAGACCAGTACCAAATTATTGTTGATTCAAATATGAGTGTATAATTTAATTATGAAAATAACTTTTATCCAAATTGGCGGCACGATTGATAAAAGCTATCCGAGGACAATGAAGGGTTATGCTTTTGAGATAGGTGAGGCCGCTGTCGGGAGGGTTTTGGATAAAATAAACCCAAATTTTCAATATGAAATCATCCCTCTACTTAAGAAAGACAGTTTAGACATTACTGAAGCTGATCGAGAGAAAATACTCGAGACTTGTAGAAACATCAGTGACAGTAAAATTATCCTGACTCACGGCACTGATACAATGACTGAAACCGCTTCAAAGTTAAGCGGAATAAAAGACAAGGTAATAGTAATTACTGGGGCGATGAGGCCGGAGAAATTTTCGGATTCTGATGCGATGTTCAATATCGGAGTTGCGGTTGCGGCGGTGCAAACTCTCCCGCCCGGTATTTACATTGCAATGAATGGGCGGGTTTATAATTGGGATAGAGTAAAGAGAGATCGGGCAGACGGTAAATTTGTCGAGTCAGTTTAAGGAGATGAGTCATTATGAAAAATAAAGACAATACAAGATGCGTGTTTTGTGAAATCATCAATGGTAATTCAGAAGAGCGCAGAATTACCTATGAAGACGAACTTATAGTTGCATTTCCGGATAAAAACCCTGCAACCAAGGGTCACACTTTAATAATTCCCAAGCAACATTTTAAGGATATTTTTGAAATTCCTGAGGAAATCCTGGGCCAAATTGGCAAAATGTTTAAGGTTTTGGCGAAGAGACTTTGTGATGAACATAATGCAACCGGTGTAAACATCATGCACGCGAGCGGGAAAGATGCAGAACAGAGCGTATTCCACCTGCATTTCCATGTTGTCCCAAGATACCCTGAAGACAATTTAAAAATGTGGTTTCATAGTAGAGACAAAATTTAATGTCATGGAAAATAAGATTTAGAGAGACTAAAAGCGGTGGTGGGGGTGGTCTTGAACGAAAAAGGAGAAGTTTTGGTGGTGAGTCAGCATGGCACAGCTTGGTCATTGCCCAAGGGGCATATTGAGGCGGGAGAAGATGCTATTTCAGCCGCCAAAAGGGAAACCTTGGAAGAATCGGGCTTGTCGGATTTGGAATTTGTTAAAACCTTGGGTGAATATCAGCGTTTTAGGATTGGCAAAGACGGTAGAGAGGATAGGAGCGAACAGAAGACAATCTTGATGTTCTTGTTTAAATCTAAATCTGATATTCTTAAACCAATAGACCCAGAAAACCCTGAAGCGCGTTGGGTGCTGAAAGAAAAAGTGGCCGAGCTTCTAACGCACCCTAAAGATAAGCAATTTTTTCTAAGTATCATTAATCAGATTTGAAATTCATATATCGACATATCGATATTTCGAAATATCTTTGTTATGGCAAGCATTGAAAAATTTGAAGATTTGATTTGTTGGCAGAAGTCTCGCAAATTGGCAAATTTTATTTTTGATATTACTGACCGAGCCGAGTTTAAAGACCATGATTTAAAAAGCAAATTCGCCGAGCGGCAATTTCACCAATGTCCAATATTGCCGAGGGTTTTGATCGAGGCACAAGAAATGAATTTGTCGATGCGCTTTTTATTGCCAAAGGTGAGGTTGGTGAAGTGCGAAGTCAATTGGTAATAGCTTCGGATCGGAAATATATCGATATTTCGAAATATCGAGAGGGAATGGTTCTAACCGATGAGTGTGCGAGGTTAATTCGCAGTTTTGCTGAGAAAGTTAAAGGCGGCTCGCACCGTGGCGTTCAATTTAAACCAGCCGAAAGGCCGGACCCACTCAAGGAAATGACCAAAGAAATGGCGCCGGAAGTTTACAAACGATTTTATAAAGACTAGTATATCGATATCTCGAAATATCGATATTTTCTCCAATGAATTTCAAAAATAATGTAAATTTTCTTTTTGAGGTGAGCTCTCTACGCCATGTTGATCGGACCTGGAAGCAATTTTTTGATGACTCGGTAGCCAATAATGCCGAACACATTTTTCGGGTGATTTGGATCGCTCTGACTTTGGCTAAAATGGAAGGCGCCAAAAATCATGAGAAAATTTTGAAAATGGCCATGGTCCACGATCTGCCGGAAAGTCGAGCTGGCGATGTGCATTACTTATCTCGACAATATGTTGAACGGAAGCAAACTGAAGCGGCGCGGGATATGTTTGCCGGGACTGTCCACGAAGCCGAAATGCTTGAAATTTTTGAAGAATACGAGAAGCGGGAATGCTTAGAGGCCAAAATCGTCAAGGATGCTGACACTTTGGACATTGAACTCGAGACCAAAGAGTATGAAGCTAAAGGTTTTACGATCAGACAAAAAATAGCACCGCAGAGAAAAGCCGGTGTTTACACTAGGCTTTTTACCAAGTCAGCTAAAAAAATGTGGGATGAAATCGATAAGACAGATCCCCACGATTGGCACAATCAGTCTCCTAAAAATCGACACTTGGGTGGAGACTGGAAAGTCGACAAAAAGAAAAAGTCTTAAATTTATGGTGGAGAAAACAAAAATGATTTTGACGCTGATTATTCCGCACCAAGGGCGGAAGGTGCTTCTTGGCATGAAGAAGAGAGGTTTTGGGAAGGGGAGGTGGAATGGTTTTGGTGGTAAACTTGAGCCAGGTGAGACTATCGAAAATAGCGCCAAGAGAGAGTTGTGTGAGGAGGCTGGAATTGAGGCCGGCAAACTTGAACAATTGGGAATTGTTGATTTTGAATTTCAAAATAATCCGGAAATTTCGGAAGTCCATATTTTTAAAGTTCACGAATTTAAAGGTGTTCCGAAAGAAAGCGAGGAGATGGCGCCGAAGTGGTTTTTTGTCGACGAGATTCCTTTTAAGGAGATGTGGGGCGATGATCCGTATTGGTTGCCGATATTTTTGCAAGGGAAAAAGTTTCGAGGTTATTTTCTTTTTGCGCCAGGCGATAAGGTAATCGAACATCGGGTAAAAATTGGCGGTTTTACTGAACCTTTGATGTAGAGTTGTCCACGATTTACTAACAGGCTATCCACAGGTTTATCCCCAAAGCCCCGCGGCGTTGCGCCGCGGGGCGTCATCTTCTATAATGAAACATATATGACTATGATTAAAAAACTCGTTCGTTTCTTTGATAAATTTGAGGATAAAAACCGAGGACTTTTGAGCCGAGCGCCGATTGTTTACGCTATCGTCGGCGGTGCCGCCCATGTTCTATTTTGGCGCGGAGTTTGGCATGTGGCGGATGACTACGGACTCTCGAATTGGGGCTCACTCATAATTGGGGCGCTGGTCCTGATGGGTACCGGACTTCTGGTCGCTTCCTTTATCGGCGATTCCATCATTATTTCCGGCCTTAAGCATGAGAAAAAAACTACTGAGAAAACTGAAAAGGAGGTTATAGAAGGCGAGTATACAATTCAAAATGTTCACTTGCATGTGACAAATCTGGAAAAGCAAGTTCAGGAGATTAAAGAGTTGTTAGTTCAGAAGCAACCATAAGCTTGTTTGTGCGCACATTTTTGCAGAGTTTGCAGATTGTGATATAAGCGCGCGGGCTAAAATTTATGTCACTTAGAATCATTACTCACAGCGGCAGTTTTCATCCGGACGATGTTTTTGCTGCCGCAACCTTGGAATTGGTACTGGAAACTGAAAATCTAGAATTGGTCAGAACTCGAGATGAGGTTTTAATCTCGCAGGGTGATTATGTTTTTGATGTTGGAGGGATTTATGATGAATCGAAAAATCGGTTCGATCATCATCAAAAGGGCGGAGCTGGCAAGCGTCCAGACGGTGTCCCGTTTGCTTCCTTTGGTTTGGTTTGGAAAAAATTTGGCGACAAGATTGCCGGTCCAAAGGAGATTGCCAATCTTTTCGATCATGATTTTGTCAGGTATATAGATATTATGGATAACGGGGACGGAGAGCTTAAGCCGGTTTTTGGCGATGTTTACCCTTATACCTTAGCCGGAGTAATTTTCTCATTCTTGCCGACTTGGAAAAGTGAAGGTGAGGAGATGGATCAGGGATTTAGAAAAGCCGTAAATTTTGCTAAGGATTTAATCGTTCGCGAAATTCAAATTTTAAAAGATGAAGAAGAGGGGAAATTGTTAGTAGTCAAAGCCTATCAAGAGTCGGCAGATAAGAGGCTGGTTATTTTTGACCAGAAGTTGCCATGGGCCGAGGTCTTGGCCAAATATCCGGAGCCACTTTTTATTATTGAGCCGATTTCTGAAGATCACACAATTTCGTCTTGGAAGGTTCGCGCCGTTCGAGACAACATTTTTTCTTTCAAAAATCGGAAGGACCTACCATTGGCTTGGGCCGGCAAGTCCGGTAAAGATTTGGCCGAGATCACCGGTGTGACGGACGCAACTTTTTGCCACAACGCGCTTTTTATCGCTGTTGCCAAATCGAAAGATGGAGCGCTAGAGCTCGCAAGACTCGCTCTAAGTTTATAAAGTTCGTCAAGTTTCAAGTTTATAAAGTATGAAGATAGATAAGTTTGAAGATATTTTATCGTGGCAGAAGTCAAAAAATCTGGTGGTAATTGTTTACAAGGCGCTACATGGTAATAAAGATTTTGGCTTTAAAGACCAAATGCAAAGAGCGGTAGTAAGTATTTCAAATAATACAGCTGAGGGTTATGAGAGGCGGAGTAATAAGGAGTTCAAGCAATTTCTCTATATTGCAAAGGGGTCATGCGGGGAAGTTCGCTCGATGACTCAAATTGGTGTAGAGTTAGGTTATCTTAAAGAGGCGGAATCACGAGAAATTTATTCGAATTCTTTGGAAATTTCCAAGCTTATTTCGGGCCTTATTAAGGTGCTTTAGTGCAATTAGTCCATAGGCTATCGGTATTTTCTTTTACTTGATAAACTTGGTGAACTTTTTAACTTTATAACTCATTCTTATGGCTTTTATCGATGAAATAAAAATTAAATTGTCTGCTGGCCAGGGTGGTGCTGGAGTGGTGCGTTGGCGCCAAGAAAAATTTATCGAGAAAGGTGGCCCCTCGGGTGGCAACGGTGGCAAAGGTGGCGATGTCTATGTGCGGGCGGTTCGCGATCCGGGTCTTCTGGTGCGTTATCGTAATATCAAAGCCCTTCGCGCCGATAATGGCGAAGCGGGTTCCAAGCAAAGCAAAAGTGGTTTAGCCGGTGAAAATTTGATAGTCGAATTGCCGGTTGGTTCGGTGATTACGAATCAAGACAGTGGCATCAAAATCGAGCTTCTGAAAGAGGGGGAAGAGCAAAAATTGCTATCCGGCGGAGTTGGCGGTTTTGGCAACGAACATTTCAAGAGTTCGACCAATGTTGCCCCACGAGAGTGGACTCCGGGCAAAGACGGCGAATCGGCGGATTTCTTAATTGAGCTAGAACTTTTTGCTGATGCCGGTCTGGTGGGTTTACCAAATGCTGGCAAGTCTTCATTGCTTAACGCCATTACTAACGCCAATTCGAAAGTTGGTAGTTATGAATTCACCACTCTCGAACCGCATCTTGGTGCGCTTTACGGTTTTGTTTTGGCGGACATTCCGGGTTTGATTGAAGGCGCTTCCGAAGGGCGGGGTTTGGGGCATAAATTTTTGAGACATATTCGTCGGACCAAAGTCTTGTTCCATTTGGTGTCTCTAGAAAACGAAGATCTTTTAAAAGTTTATCGTACCATCAGAGCCGAACTGGAAAAGTTTGATCCCGAGCTCGCTAAAAAACCGGAAGTAATTATTTTGACCAAGACCGATCTTGTAGACGAGACAGCTCTCGTCAAAGCTAAAAAACAATTTAAAAGCATCAGCCCGAAGATCCTTTCGGTATCGGTTATTGATGATCAGGCGATAAAAAGGATTAGTGATGAAATTGTGAAAATCTTGCGCGAGAATCAGGGCTAGATAATGTGCTAAAATTAATTTTCATGGAAGACGATAAAAAGTATTTTCCAACAATCGGACTTGAGATTCATGCCGAACTTAGTACCAAAACTAGGATGTTTTGCAATTCCAAAAACAATCCGGACGAAAAAGAGCCCAATATGAATGTCTGCCCAATTTGTCTGGGTCATCCTGGAACACTGCCGACTATTAATCGGGAAGCGGTTAAGCATGTTTTGAAGGTCGGCCTCGCGGTTGACGGTGAATTGGCCGATTTTACCGAATTTGACCGTAAAAACTATTTTTATCCTGATATCCCAAAGGGTTATCAGATCAGTCAGTACAAATTCCCGTTGGTAAAAGGCGGGGAATTGGCCGGAGTCAAGCTCACCAGGGTGCATCTTGAGGAAGACACAGCGAGATCGACTCATGAGACCGGCAACTTTAGCCTGGTTGATTTTAATCGCGCCGGAGTGCCACTCATGGAATTGGTGACTGAACCGGTAATCCATTCGGCGGAAGAAGCCGGTCAATTTGCCCGCGAACTTCAGCTTTTGCTTCGCACCTTGGGCGTTTCGGAAGCGAATATGGAGAAAGGCGAGATGCGGGTGGAGGCGAATATTTCAGTTTCGGATAGTCTTGAGGTCTTCGGTACTAAGGTTGAAGTTAAAAATCTCAACTCATTCAAGTCTGTCGAACAGGCCATTGCCTTCGAGCTGGACCGTCATATTAAAATTATAAAAAAAGGGGAAAAGCTGGTTCAAGAAACTCGAGGTTGGGACGAGGATAAAAGCATTACTTTTCCACAAAGAGTTAAAGAGGATTCCCACGATTACCGCTATTTTCCTGACCCGGATTTGCCCAAGTTAAAACTTAGCGAACTCCAAGAATTTTCTGTTGTTAATTTAAAAAAAGAAATTCCGGAGTTGCCGAGTGAAAAGCGAACTCGCTATGCAAAAGATTTTGGCCTAAAAACGGTTGATATCGAAAATCTGATTTCTAATTTTGCTCTAGAAAAATTTTTCAGCCAAGTTTTAGCTGATTTCGGTGCTGATGTGTCTCGACTAGCGGCACTAGCTGCCAATTATCTGCTCTCTGATCTTCAGGGTTTGATCAAAAAAAATGATGGCAGTGATGATATCGAAAATATTTTAGCGAAAATCGGCTCTAAGAATTTTTCTGATCTAATCCGATTGATCGCTGGTGGCGAAGTTTCTTCGCGTGGTGGTAAAGATGTCCTGGCGTTGATGTTTAAGGAGGGTGGTGAGCCAAAAAGCTTGGCCGAGAAACTTGGCGTGGTTCAAAAAAGTGATTTAGGAGCTTTAGATAAAATTGTTAAGGAAGTCGTCAAAAATAATCCTCAAATTGTCGCTGATTTCAAAGCTGGTAAAACCGCCTCGGTTCAGTTTTTGATTGGTCAAGGAATGAAGTTGAGCAAGGGTTCAGCCAACCCAAAAATTCTCTCCGAACTCCTCCAAAAAGAGCTAAATTAAGTTTTTTCATTCAATTTTTGGATTTTAAAAAACCTTCTCGAAAAAATGGCTTAAAATATAGTCTCGGATAGCCGAGATATCCCCACTCATCCTTAGTTAAAGCCGTTTTTTTATTTTATAATTAAGGGAAATGAACGAGGGCCTAATTTTTAACGGCAAAAAGTACCTTCCATCCAAGCAGGCGGCGGATTTGACTGGCTACAAAATTGATTATGTTGGCCAGCTTTGTCGTACCGGCAAGGTTGAGAGTAAGCGAATCGGACGGACTTGGTTTGTGAATGAGGATTCGATCTTGAAACACAAGGAAGCCGCCTCACAAGGTGGTAATGATTCTCGGATATCCGAGAAGTCAAAAATTGAGCAGGTAAAATTGACCGAGGAGGCTATTCCGACGGCGAATGAATTTGCCAGTTTACCTATCCAAAATCCGACCCATAAAAGCGACACCAACTCACAAACAAGTTTGCCACGGCATTTCCATCTTTTTGGTGAAGCCTCGGCTGATTCGATGACCCGACTGCTCTCGCTTTTTATCGTGGCGGTACTATTCTCCACCATTTTAATTGCTAAGGAGAATAATCCATTTCCAGCGGCAGCCAATTTACTTAAAACTACCGGCACTGCAGTGGTCGCTAATGTCTCACTTGCTCCGGTCCATTTTGCAACCGTAGCGATGACAAGTTTCGAAGTTGCTGTTGACTATGATTTGGAAATTTTATCTCATTCTGGCGACCATGTTTTAAATCTGGTTAAGTGGTTCGGCGAATCTTATCTTGGAGTTGTCAGGGAGACGGCAAGAATTGGCGATTTATTTACAGATAGTCCGATTGCCAATGCGCCAAGCAGAATTTTTACTGCCGGGACAAAATTGTTCGGTCATCTTTATCAGAATCTTGGCGCTAATTTGAGGCGAGATGTGGTTGCGATTGTTCAGTCTGATTTTTCAGATAAAATCATCAATGGTCCGGTCAGGCTGTCAGAAAAATATGTTGCTGGAGTTTGGAATTTGGCTAGGCTTTATCAAAATTTGGGCGTAAATTTTAGGAATAATCTCGTGGCCTTTGGTGGCTCTGGTGTCGTTGTTAAATATCCGGCCAAATTTACTACAGGCTTTCTTGGCTTTTTCCAAGATTTGTCAGGGGTTTATCAAAGGCTGGGTTCAGACTTGAGATTTGATCTTGCTACTTATCCTAAAACAGCCGTAGTCGCTGTTTACCCGAAAGTCTTTTCGCAGAGTTTCAATAATTTCTCGCACAATTTTGCCAAGCTGTATCAAGGTCTCGGTGTGTTGGCTCGGGTAAGTGCAGTCGTTTACCTCCGGTCTGATCTGGCGGCCACTTACCCTTTGGCTCTGTCACAAAGTGTCAACGCTCTCTCCCAAAATTTCACCAATTTATATCAAAACTTAGGATTTGATTTTCGAAGTCGAGTTGCCAATGTCGGCAGTTCCAAGTTTGTCTCGGCTATGTTTGGTTGGCCGACGGTGGCTTCAAATGGACTGGCCTCGGCTATCCAGACTGTTCCAAGTTTCTATCAAACTTTAGGTTTTAATTTTCGAAATCAAGTCGGCCAGACGATGGGTCGGATTGCCAAAATTGGTAGAGGTTCACCAAGTGTGGCTGCAGTTTCTGTCGCAGTTGCAACTAAATCTGAGTCTCAAGTCCAAGCTAGTTCATGGTTTGGTAATCTGAAAAATTCAGTCGAGGATTTGTCACTTCGGGTCATTGCCGTTTTAAGACTAGCCAAGGGTGAGATCTTGGAAGGTCTGACCGCTGGTTATTCGGATGCTAAGTCACTTACAGTTTCAGGTTTTGGCAAAGTTGTTGGTCAAGTTGGTCTTGTGTTTGGCAAGGTTGTGGAAGTGCCGACAGTTCTTTATCGAGCTGTCGCCTCAATTTTATCCGGCGAATATTATTCTCGCTTGACTCAATATCTAAATATTAGCCAGCAAAGCTCGGAGATGAATATTGGGGGAGTCTTGGCAACCAAAGCAGATAATGAGAGGCGCGGGATTGCTGTTAAACCAAGTGTTAGTGCTATCGCGGATGAGGCGGCTAAAAATGAAATCCGAGAGACTTTTTCCGATACTGTCGAAGTGATTCCAGATGAGACCGGGCAGTCTGGGATTGTGAAGCCAAATTTCAAGAGTGGTCGAAATTCCGCGTACATTTATGTTCTGGTCCCGGTAAAACAATAATCATGGAAACTGGAAGTTACATCATAATCTTGTTCTTGTTGTTTGTGGTTCTAAGCCTAGTCTTGGTGCCAAGTGCTTTTGCGGCAGTGATGCAAAGTGCGACTTATCAAATCCAATCTGACAGCTTGAATATTGGCGGGACGGAAAATAGTTCAAGCGCTTCCTACAAGGTGAGTGATACTGTGGGCGAAACCGGCACAGGTCTGCTCTCAAGCGCGCTCTATATTCTTAAGGCCGGTTACCGTCAAGTGGCGGCTGCGGTTTCCGGTGGCAGTGGTGGTGGCGATAGTACTACCGCAACAACCGCCGTCGGCGCCAATGGGCCGCACGGCGATGTCAACGGCAATTGGTTGCCGGCGCTTTTGGTTAGTGGAATCCAAATTAGTCGAACCGACACTTCGGCTACTGTCACTTGGCAGACGAGTGAAAACGCGGTCTCTACTTTAGCTTGGGGTGAGACTTTGACTTACGAGCTCGGCAGTTTATCCGAGCAGACTTCGAGTTTGAATCATAATTTTACAATTCCTAATCTGGTCGCCGGCAAGACTTATTACTTCAGATTTACTTCAGTTGACTCCAATAATAACCGAGCTGGTCTCGAGGGCGCCTCACTGGTCGCCACTCCATCGCTAGACATTACTCCGCCAGCCAACCCACAGGATGTTACGATTTCGGCCGAGGGCAAAGCCGTCAGGCTCAATTGGCAAAACCCGACTGATACGGATTTTAGTGATGTTGTAGTTGTCAGATCGGAGGAATTTTATCCAGCCGGGCCGACTGACGGCATTTTGATTTATCGGGGCAATGGCGGTTCTGTGGTTGATCAGAACATTGACATCGATACAAATTATTTCTACTCAATTTTCTCTCAAGATTCTGCCGGCAATTATTCTTCAGGAGTTCTGATTTCCGGCCGGATTGAGATTCAGGGCGTGGCACCGGTTGTGGTTGTGCCAGATGTCTTCGATTCAATTCCTAAAGCTACCGAAGTCGATCCAAGATTCAATCAGGTCACTTTCGACGACTTCAAGATTATTCAAGGTAATCGCCTGATTAATGCTGGTACTAACGGGTTCGCAATCAATGGTTCGGTACCGTTTAAAATGGTAGTTAACTACGAAACTTTGCCGGAAGTTCTAAAAACTATTCTAGTCACAGTCCAAAACGCCGAAATCCCCGACCGACAGTTTTCTTTCATGCTTCGGGTAAATCGCGGGCTTACCGCTTACGAATCTTCGGTTGAGGCTTTGGGTGAGGCGGGGACTTATAAAGTGCGGATTGCGATTATCGATCATGATAATCAGGCCATCAAAGTAATTGACGGGAAAGTGAACGCCTCGTATCCATTTTCCAGATTTGTCTCCGATCAGCTCGGTGCCACCATCCATAAAGTTTGGCCAAACATTTCCTTGAATGAGGCTGGAATCGTGATTTTGATCATGATTTTCTTGGTTGGTCTGGGGAGAATGCTTCTCATCATTGCTTAAAAAATGAACTTGCTTGCTTTTACAAAGAAAAAGTTTTTCAAAAAAATCGCCGGTGTTTTGGCGATGGCAAGTATTATTTCTCTGACCGCAACTTCGGCCTTCGGTTTTGTCCTAGTACCGGAAGCTGTTGCGGCCATCAATCAGCAGATTAACTACCAAGGCAAACTCACCGATTCGGCCGGCACGGCCGTCACCGATGGCACCTATGCAATGTCTTTTTCTCTTTATACGGCGTCAGCCGGCGGAACGGCTCTTTGGACCGAAGCTTTGACGGGTGCAAACGAAGTGACGGTGACCGGCGGTCTCTTCAGCGTGATGCTTGGCTCGACTACTCCGCTTACGGGCGTGGATTTTAACCAGACTCTTTATTTAGGAGTGACGATTGAGAGTGACTCTGAAATGTCTCCACGAAAAATCTTAGGCGCGGTGCCTTCGGCAATCGAGTCGGTCAAACTTGGCGGCTTAAATTCTGCCCAGTTCTTAAGATCGGATGCCACCAATTCCACCTCAACCGCTTCGACTTTCTTGACTATAAACCAAACTGGCGCTGGTAATGTTTTGGATATTACAAACGGCGCGACAAATATTTTTAATGTTTTAAGTACTGGCAACATCGGCATCGGCACCACCTCACCCGGCCAGAAACTTTCAGTAGCGGGGGACATCCTTGGCAACAATATTATCGGCTCATATTTCACCGGCACCACTACCGCCACTTCAACTTTTGCAGGCGGTTTAAGTGTCTTGGCAATTAATCAAACCGGTGCCGCCACTTCAACTTTTGCCAATGGCCTTAACCTGGCTTCCGGTTGTTTCTCAATTAATGGCGCCTGTGTGGGTGGTGCTTCATCACAATGGACGACTTCAGGTTCAGATATCTATTACACCGCTGGCAATGTTGGGATTGGGACGACTTCTCCGTACACTGCTTTAGCTGTGGCCGGTTCAACCGGAGTCTTGGCCAACATTTTCACCGCAACTTCAACTACTGCCACCTCCACCTTCTCTGGTCTAGTCGATATTTCCCGCAATCTTGTCGTTGGTGGTTTCTCATCAGCCTCGACATTTAACGCTACCTCCACCACCGCAACTTCAACTTTCGCCGGAGGTCTTTCAGTTGCCGGCTCCTCGGGTCTCACGGTTTTGCAAAATGGGAATGTCGGGGTGGGGACGGCGACGCCGGGAAATTTACTGGAGGTGGCGGATTTGATTTCTTTTGATAGTGCTGATTTAAGAACACAAATTGGTTATCAAGCAGGTAAATATGACTTAGGACAATATAATACGTGGTTAGGGTATCAAGCTGGTTCAGCTGATAATGCTACAGGCAAAACCAACGCAGCTGATTATAATGTTGGTATTGGATATCAGGCTCTCTATAAAAACACTACAGGTCACCATGACACTGCTAACGGTTATCTTTCCCTCAATAGCAACACCTCGGGCTATCAAAACACAGCTCTTGGTTATTCCGCTCTTGTTAGTAATAACACGGGTTATCGAAATACTGCTGTCGGAAATCAATCTCTCAACTCCAACACTTCAGGTCACAGCAACACTGCGGATGGTGCCTTCGCTATGTACTTTAATACCACAGGCTATCATAACGCTGCGCTCGGACTTTCTGCTCTTGAAGGTAACACTACCGGCTACCAAAATACTGCCACTGGCTACAGTTCCCTATACCGCAACACGACCGGCTACCAAAATACTGCCAGTGGTTACCAAGCTGGTGCATTTTTGGCAGATGGTGTAACAAATAACCAAACCAGTTACAACTCTGTATTTATAGGATATAACAGTATGGCTTTAAGTGCCGGAGACACCAATGAAATTGTAATCGGATCTTCTGCTATCGGTAATGGCTCGAATTCAGTAACACTTGGCAATACCAGTATCACTAATACAATATTACAAGGCTCCGTCGGCATCGGCACCACCACTCCCGGTCAGAAACTTTCAGTGGCGGGGGACATCCTTGGCAACAATATTATTGGCTCATATTTCACCGGCACCACCACCGCCACTTCGACTTTTGCCGGCGGTTTAAGTGTCTTGGCAATTAATCAAACCGGTACTGCGACCTCAACTTTTGCTAACGGTATTAATTTGGCCGCCGGATGTTTCTCAATCAATGGGACGTGCGTAGGTGGGGCATCATCACAATGGACGACAAACGGGTCAGATATTTATTACAGTACCGGCAATGTTGGGATTGGGACGACCTCTCCGTACACTGCTTTAGCTGTGGCCGGTTCAACCGGAGTCTTGGCCAACATTTTCACCGCAACTTCAACTACTGCCACCTCCACCTTTGCTGGTGGGCTTACCGCTGGCAACAATGCCGGATTGACTGTTAATTCAGCCGCTCCGGCAAACTCTCTTTATATTAATCCGAGCGGTAATGTGGGGATCGGGACGGCGGCGCCACAAATTGGACTTGATGTGGCCGGCAATAGTGGTCAAAAAATTCGACTTTATGATACTGCAAATAATTTGACTATAAATCAAAGTACCGATAGTAGTGGAATTTACTTGGGTTTTGGTACCGCGGCCGATTCTTCACAATACATGCGGATAGGTGTTTTTAATGCGGTCAACAACATTGAAACTAAAGCCCGAGATTTTTTATTTAGTTCCAATTCGGCTCCTTATTTGTTGAGGTTGCGAGCTTCGACCGGTAACGTCGGCCTTGGTACCTCTACTCCAGGAACAATTCTTTCTGTAGCGGGAGTCGGTAACTTTGCTCCGACAATCTCAACTCTGTACTCTTCTCTTACTGCTCCTTATTTCACCGCCACAACCACTGCCACTTCGACTTTTGCAGGCGGTTTAAGTGTCTTGGCAATTAATCAAACTGGTACTGCGACCTCAACTTTTGCTAACGGCCTCAACCTTGCCTCGGGTTGTTTCTCAATCAATGGGACGTGCGTAGGTGGGGCATCATCACAATGGACGACAAACGGGTCAGATATTTATTACAGTACCGGCAATGTTGGGATTGGGACTACAACTCCGGGTGCTAGTCTGTCTATCCAAGGCAGCTCCTCGGTCGGTTTTTATCTGGCCGGTCTGTCTCTCGGCACCGCCGATCTATTTAGAATTTCAACCTCTACCGCTTCTGCAACCTCAACTGCCCTTATCGTTACCTCGGCAGGTAAGCTTGGTCTGGGTACCACCTCACCATATGCAGTCCTTTCGGTTGCCGGTGATGCTTCGGTGACGAGATTGGATGTCACCAACGCCTCGGCTACCTCGACTATTGCAGGGGGGTTGTCTGTTGGTGGGGGTGGTCTGGTCTACGACTACTCCTCAGGTGTGACAACTGTCGACAATCTAAATCTTGGTACGCTCAATTTCGATACTGATGCCGGCATTGTCACATGGACCGATTTGCCGGTTAGTTCTTCGGCCACTGCCGGCACGGTTGAGAGTTATCGCGCCAAAATCGACGGCAACGCCCTCCTGTCTGTCTACGCCGAATCAGACGGCGCCGGTGGAATTCGCAACAGTCGAGTTGGTATCGGTACCACCACTCCTTACGCAGCGCTTTCAGTTGTCGGTACCACTACCACTGCCACTAGTCGAGCTTTTGAAGTTACTGATTCCGCTTATACTTCCAGACTCGTAGTTCTGGACTCCGGCAATGTCGGTATCGGTACAACTACTCCGGGCAGTATTTTCTCAATCCAAGGCGTCGGCAACTTCGTCGCCTCCGCCACCTCAACTCTCACGAACGGTTTGAATGTTGCGGCCATCAATC